>NZ_JBXAHJ010000002.1:0-245669 GCF_058794995.1 Pseudomonas sp. GW823-FHT06E10
GCGTCCCCTAGGGGACTCGAACCCCTGTTACCGCCGTGAAAGGGCGGTGTCCTAGGCCACTAGACGAAGGGGACACACGTACAACATTCACTCCCTGCTTCGTTTCGCTGTGTGCTTTACGCTGCAAGTGGCGCGCATTCTATGGATGGATTGAGAGGTCGTCAACCCCCTGATATAAATTTATTTAAATCAATGACTTCGCCCTGCTTTTGGGAGCCATTGCGGTTTTTCCGCTGCCCGGCGTTTGACGCCTATATTCTGGCACCCGCCAAGACGTTATAGTCCACCCGATGATGGCAATCTGAGTATCGAGTGCCATCATTCAAAGAAGCGGGGCTCCGGCCGATACAAGAACAAGCATGTCCGATCCAACCCGTCGTGCGGGACTGGGGGCTCAAATGCCAAGCCACTCAACCCGCATGCGTAACCTATAAAGAGGTCTTACCGGTGACGCCACTCATGATCACCCTGCTAGTCGTAGCCGGGATCGCGCTGTTGATCGCCATTGGCTACATGAACCATGTGGTGGAAAACAACAAGCTGGAAAAGGCCCGTACCAAGATTGAGCTCAACGATCGCCTGCGACGCTGCGGCGAAATCACCGAGACGTTCCCCGGCCAGCTGATGACCCCGGCCCTCAAGCTGCTGTTGGCCCGCCTGGAACTGAACGTCTGCCAGCGCCTGCTTAACCTGGAAAAATCCAGCGCCAACCTCAAGGCACGGATCGCCGAACTGGAAGCCCTTGTCGGCCAGGGTGAATCCATCCCGGTCAACAATCCGCCGGCACCGATCCAGACTGAAGCCAAGGCCAAGGATGTACGCTTCCTGCTCGAAGCCCTGCACGGCCAGGTTACCCGCGCGGCCCAGGACGGCTTCCTGCCCCCCAACGAAGCCAAGCGCTGGATTCGTGAAGTGCGCCACATCCTGGTGCTGCTGCACATCGAGTTCTTCAACAACCTCGGCCAGCACTCCCTGCAACAGAACCAGCCCGGGCAGGCCCGCCTGGCATTCGAGCGTGGCGTGCAATACCTGCGCAAACAGCAGGAACCACAGGTCTATGCCGAGCAACTGGAATACCTGGAAAAACTCCTGGCCAGGGCCAACGACCAGGTCATGGATCGCATCGCGCCGGTCGAAGGCGAGGTCAACCAGTTGACCGAAGGCCTCAAGGACGTCGAGGTTGACGCGGACTGGAAGAAGAAAGCGATCTACGACTGATCATCGAAAAACACTGTAGGAGCGAGCTTGCTCGCGATGGACTCCAGAGCGCCGCGTTCAGCCAGTAAACGCGCGTTATCTTTTGCGACCATCGCGAGCATGCTCGCTCCTACAGGAAGCTTTAATCGAGATGTGGCTTTTTTTAGCCTGGCCGATGATCATTTCAAAGCCTGAAATGCCCCACCATCCCCTTCAGTTCAACCCCCAGTTGCGCCAGCTGAATACTCGACGCTGCATTGCCCTGCATCGCCAGCGATGACTGATCGGCACTGGCGCGAATACTGGTGACACTGCGGTTGATCTCCTCGGCCACCGAGCTCTGTTCCTCGGCCGCCGCGGCAATCTGTTGGTTCATCTGCTGGATCAACGACACCGCCGCCGCAATGCTTCCCAGCGCACTCTCGGTCTGCAAGGCATCGCTGACCGCCAGCTTCACCAACTCGCCACTGCTCTGGATCTGCTGCACCGACGACTGCGCCGCCGAGCGCAAGGCACTGACCAGGCGTTCGATTTCCTCGGTCGATTGCTGGGTTCGCTTGGCCAGCGCACGCACTTCATCGGCCACCACTGCAAAGCCCCTGCCCTGCTCGCCGGCCCGGGCTGCCTCGATCGCCGCGTTCAACGCCAGCAGATTGGTTTGCTCCGCCACGCTTTTGATCACACTCAAAACCGTGCCGATGTTCTGGATTTCCGCACTCAGGCTTTCGATGCTCGAACTGGCCGAGGTGGCCGAGTCCGCCAACTGCTCGATCCGCGCCATGCTCTGGCGCACCACCTGCTGACCACTTTCAACCTTGCCGTCAGCGGTTTGCGCGGCCAGCGCAGCTTCCTCTGCATTACGCGCGACGTCATGCACCGTGGCCGTCATCTGATTCATTGCGGTGGCGACCTGTTCGGTTTCCTCCTTCTGCGTGCTGACTTCGAGATTGGTCTGTTCAGTCACCGCCGACAACGATTGGGCGGAAGTCGCCAACTGCTCGATACCCGATTGCAAGCCGCTAACTATGTGGCTGAGCCCCGCGCCCATTTGTTGCATTGCCTGCATCAACTGGCCGATTTCATCACGGCGGGTCACGTCAATGGTCGCACTCAAATCCCCTGAGGCAATCTGCTGCGCCACCTGAATCACACGGCGCAGCGGTGCCACGATCAACCGGGTGATGATCCACGCGGCAACCAGCCCAACCAGCAAGGCCAGGGCGGAAGAGCCAATGATCAGCAGCGAGTTCTTTTTCAGTTCAGCCTGCATCGCCAGGTCTTGCGCGACATAAGCCTGATCCACCCGCTCGACCACTTGGGCTGCGCGCTGGTGTAATTGTTGATAGACGGTTTTTTCCTGTTCCAGCAGGCCGGTGTACTCGGCGAGCTTGTCACTGAAACTGACGATATGACCCATCACCTCATTGAGAACGGTCTGGTAACCCTCGTCCTTGACCGTAGTCTTGAGCTGCTCGGCCTGGGCCAATGCCTGGCTGGCCTGTTCGATCTTGCCCTGCCCGGCGCTGTCGTCGCCTTTGCGGCTTTGATCCAGACGCACGCGCGCTTCATTCATGGCTTGCAGCATCAAGCGTGAAACCTGGCTGACCTGACTGGCCTGCTCGATGAATTGCGCACCGTCCTTGCCTTCGGAATCTTTCAGCGTATAGGTGCCGTCATCGGCGAGCCCGGATTGCAATACATCAAGGTTATTGGCCACGCTGGACACCGACCAACTGGCCATTTCCAGCGCCAGGTCCTTGGCCTGGGTGAGCGAGACAAACTCGTCGAAGGCCTTGCGATAGGCTCCCAGGGACTGTTCGACATCATTCATCACCGGCACGTTGGCCGCAGACGCGGCTTTGAGCTGGCCGGCCAGGGCGATCAAGCCATCGACGCCCTCGTGCAGGGCATCGACGGTTTTCGGATTGCCGTGCAAGGCGTACTCCTGCTCCAGTAGCCGCACCTTGAGCAAACCGCTGTTGAGCGATGACATTTGCTTGAGCCCATCGAAGCGCTGGCTGATGGTTTGCAGGGACCAAACGCCAATGCCCGCCACCAGCGCAGTCAACAACAGCACCAGGACAAACCCGACACCCAGTTTTTTCGCCATACCGAGGTTGGCAAAACGTCCTTGCACGGCCGAATTCATTGCACTTAGTCCCCTGCCAAAGTCTGTAGACGCAGATTCGCAACGGGCCAGTGGCAACACAAGGCTCTGGCTTCGGAATAATGGCAAAAAGCTACGCCAACGTCGTTTTCAGAACGCTTGAGGTCGATCCCGGGCAGTGGCCTGAAAGAACGCCCGGGCACGCGGATCGCAGGCATATGTCACGTTGATACGCTGCCAGTCACTGGCCTCACCCGAGGGGTTGAAGGCGGTCTTCGATGACAGCAGTACACCCAGGCGCCGTGCCTGGATTCGCAGCTGATCGTAGTCGGACATTCGTGATCGCGCCCAGATGAACAGGCCTCCCGCCGGCTTGCCGAAAACTTCCCATTCGGCATCTTCGAGCAATTGCAGCACTACCAGCCGGTCGCTGCTCAAACGTTGGCGCTGACGCTGTACCAGTTTGCGGTAGGCACCGTTAGCCAACAGGCACGCCAGCACCGATTCGCAAAATCGCGAGGCGCCCATGCCACTGATCATCTTGACCTCGGCCAGACGTGTAATGACTTCGGCATCGGCCACCACGAAACCGACCCGCAAGGAACTGCTGAGGGTCTTGGAAAAGCTGCCCACGTAGATCACATCGTCGTCCAGCGCAGCCAGTCGCATACCGGAACCGCTGTGCAAATCCGCATAAACGTCGTCTTCGATCACCTGCACGCCGAAGGTCCTGGCCAGTTGCAGCACGCGGCGCGCCACCACCGGTGCAAGGCTGCTGCCGGTCGGGTTGTGATAGAAGCTATTGATGAACAGCCCTTGGGGCCGGTGTTTGACCAGCACCGACTCGAGCACCTCCACGTCCGGCCCGCGCGGTGTTCGCGGTATCTCGACCATGTGGATGCCGTGCAGCCTGAGCAGATCGAACAGCACCGGATAACCGGGACTCTCCACGACCACACAGTCACCGGCCTTGAACAGCGTCCGCACAATCAGGTCGAGCCCCTGACTGGCACCCGCCGTGGTCATGATCCGGTTGTCCTTTGCCCGGATATCCAGCTGCCTGAGGTGCTTGAGGATCTGTTGTCGCAAGGCTGGCAAACCCAACGGCGTGCTGTAGTTGAACAGGCTGGCCGTGTCGGTACGACTGACTTGCCGAATCGCGTAAGTCAGATCGTCTGTCTCGCGCCAGCTTTCAGGCAGCCCGCCACAGCCCAGCCTCAACTCACTCGAAAAAGTCCCGTGATCGGGCTCCGCCCCCTCGAACCACACCGGCTCGTGCTTTGTGCCTGTGGCCAATGCCGGATCGGCAACCGCATAGCCGGCTCCATGACCTGACACCAGCATTCCCTGTGTCACCAGGCGTTCACAAGCCTGAGCGACGCTTAACTGACTGAGCAAATTGATCCGCGCGATCTGTCGCACCGAAGGCAGGCGCGTACCGGGCGATACCCCGCTGGAATGAAGCCAGCAGGTCAGCGCGTCAACAATTTGCTGTACGACGGGCACCAGCGCCTGTCGGTCGATTCTCAATTCCATGAGCAAGCAAACCCCTGTTGATTTTGCGATAAGCAGTTAATCACAGGCGTGTTCGAAGACTTGTGCGACAACGCCGCCAAAACCATTCGATCTAATCATTTGATACACATTGCCTGGCCCTTCAGCGGAACCAAAAAACCTGTGGGAGCGAGCTTGCTTGCTCCCACAGGTTCGCAGTGTGTCTGGTATTGGTATGTCGAGTTAAAACGCGGTAACGCCACCGTCCACGGCCAATGAGTGCCCCGTGGTGAATGCCGCGCCATCGCTGCACAGGTACAGCACCGCGCTGGCGATCTCTTCGACCTTGCCGATGCGACCGACCGGATGCATGGCGTTGGCGAACTCGCCTTTTTTCGGGTCGGCTTCATAAGCGCGGCGGAACATATCCGTGTCGATCACCGCCGGACACACGGCGTTGACCCGGATTTTCTTCTTGGCATATTCGATGGCCGCCGACTTGGTCAGGCCGATCACCGCATGTTTAGAGGCTGCGTAGATGCTCATTTTCGGCGCCGCCCCAAGGCCGGCCACCGATGCCGTATTGACGATCGCACCGCCCCCTTGCGCCAGCAGCAACGGCAACTGGTATTTCATGCACAGCCAGACACCTTTGACGTTGACGCCCATGATCGCGTCGAACTCGTCGAGCGTACCTTCGGCCAACTTGCCCTTCTCGATTTCGATGCCGGCATTGTTGAAGGCATAGTCGAGGCGACCGTAAGTATTGATCACCTCCCCCATCAGATTTTTTACATCGTTTTCCAGGGTAACGTTGCAGCGCACGAAGGTCGCTTCGCCACCGGCGGTACGAATCAGCGCCACCGTGCCCTCGCCGCCCGCCACGTCCATATCGGCCACTACTACCTTCAGGCCCTCGGCGGCAAATGCCTGGGCGGTCGCGCGGCCAATACCGGCCGCCCCGCCTGTCACCACGACCACCTGGCCAGAAAACGTCATGCTCATTTTGTTATGTCCTCGAAAAGAAGAATGCGGGGAATCGCGTAGGACCAGTCTAGCCATGGAGGTCTTGAACACGGCAGCACTATCAAGGCTCCGGTTGGGCACCCATGAGTTGCAGTGATGGAACTGCCGTACCAACTATCACTGCACTGGATCCACCTGCATTCGCCGCATCAGCCGAACTTGCAGCATCGTCGCTGACCGGCTATCAACAAAGCTTCATTCAACTTGAGTGCTTGCCATGACCTCCCAGACCAATCGCCAATTCCTGCTCGCCAAACGTCCGGTTGGCGCGGCGACCCGCGAGACATTCACCTACCAGGAAGTACCGGTCGGCGAGCCGGCGGCGGGTCAGATACTGGTCGAAAACCAATACCTGTCCCTGGATCCGGCCATGCGTGGATGGATGAACGAGGGCAAGTCCTACATCCCGCCGGTCGGGCTCGGCGAAGTCATGCGCGCCTTGGGTGTGGGCAAAGTCATTGCGTCGAACATCCCGGGGTTCGCGGTCGGGGATTACGTCAACGGCGCCCTGGGTGTGCAGGACTTCTTCCTCGGCGAACCGCGAGGCTTCTACAAGGTCGATCCGAAACTGGCACCGCTGCCACGTTACTTGTCCGCGCTGGGCATGACCGGAATGACGGCGTACTTCGCCCTGCTCGACGTCGGCGCTCCAAAGGCCGGTGACACCGTGGTGCTGTCGGGCGCGGCGGGCGCCGTGGGCAGCATTGCCGGGCAGATCGCCAAGATCAAAGGGTGCCGGGTGGTTGGCATCGCCGGTGGCGCCGACAAGTGCAAGTTCCTGATCGATGAACTGGGTTTCGATGGCGCTATCGACTACAAGAGCGAAGACGTCCTCGCCGGCCTCAAGCGCGAGTGCCCGAAGGGCGTCGACGTGTATTTCGATAACGTGGGTGGTGACATTCTCGACGCGGTGTTGAGCCGCCTGAACATGAAGGCGCGGGTGGTGATTTGCGGTGCCATCAGCCAGTACAACAACAAGGAAGCGGTCAAAGGACCGGCCAATTACCTGTCACTGCTGGTCAACCGCGCGCGCATGGAAGGTTTTGTGGTGATGGACTACGCCGCCCAATACGCCAGCGCCGCCCAGGAAATGGCCGGCTGGATGGCCAAGGGGCAGCTCAAGAGCAAGGAAGATATTGTCGAAGGACTGGAGACTTTCCCGGAGACGCTGATGAAATTGTTCAGCGGCGAGAACTTCGGGAAGTTGGTGTTGAAGGTCTAACCCGATATTTGAACTCACCCAAAAACCACTGTGGGAGCGAGCTTGCTCGCGATAGCGGAGTGTCAGGCGACATTGACGTCACTGACCCTCCCTCATCGCGAGCAAGCTCGCTCCCACAGGTTTAGCGGTGTTTAGGCCAGTTCAGCCACAACCGACGCCAGTGCCTTGGCTGGATCCGCCGCCTGGCTGATCGGACGGCCGATCACCAGATAGTCGGAACCGGCATCCAGCGCCTGACGTGGCGTCAGAATGCGGCGTTGATCGTCCTGGGCGCTGCCCGCCGGACGAATCCCCGGAGTCACCAGTTGCAGCGACGGGTGCGCCGTTTTCAGTGCCTGGGCTTCGAGGGCCGAGCACACCAGGCCGTCCATCCCGGCTTTTTCCGCCAGGGCGGCCAGGCGCAGCACCTGCTCCTGGGGCTCGATGTCCAGGCCGATGCCCGCCAAGTCTTCACGCTCCATGCTGGTCAACACGGTCACGCCGATCAGCAGTGGTTTAGGACCGGTGCGCTGATCCAGCACTTCACGGCACGCAGCCATCATGCGCAGGCCGCCGGAGCAATGCACGTTAACCATCCACACGCCCATTTCCGCCGCCGCCTTGACGGCCATCGCGGTGGTGTTCGGGATGTCGTGGAACTTGAGGTCCAGGAACACTTCGAAACCCTTGTCGCGCAGGGTGCCGACGATTTCCGAGGCGCAGCTGGTGAACAGTTCCTTGCCGACTTTGACCCGGCACAGCTTCGGGTCCAACTGATCGGCCAGCTTCAGTGCGGCGTCACGGGTAGGGAAATCCAGGGCGACGATGATGGGAGTCTGGCAGGCGGACATGAGTGGGCTCTCAGGCAAGTCGAAATCGGCGCGCATTGTAGCGGAACCAGCGCCGCTGCGGGACCCGATGATCGGTAAATCGTCGCGACGGCTCAGGCAAGACTAGCCCTTGAGGCCATTGTGTCGAGTTCGATACAGACACGACACGCCCGCAACACCCTGACCCGCTACCCTCGGCAACCGCAACGGGTCCCTACAACAGCGCTTCCCGCCTCAGGGCCGGACGCCTATGCTGGAACCACAACCTCGCAGCCTATCTTTGTGGTTGGCAGCCTACCTGGCAGATGAACGCACGCATGCACAACACCCCAGCACCCGTGAACGACGACCAAAAAACGCCCGGTGACGACAAACGCTGGAGCATTCGTGCCCTGATCGTCGACGATGACGTCCCGATCCGCGAATTGATGATCGACTACCTGGCCCGGTTCAACATTCACGCCAGCGGCGTCACCGATGGTGCCGCGATGCGCCTGGCGTTGCAGGCGGAGCATTTCGACGTGGTGGTGCTCGACCTGATGCTGCCCGGTGAAGACGGCCTGTCGCTGTGCCGCTGGCTGCGCGCCGAGTCAGCCATCCCGATCCTGATGCTCACGGCCCGCTGCGAACCCACCGACCGGATCATCGGCCTCGAACTGGGCGCCGACGACTACATGGCCAAGCCGTTCGAGCCTCGCGAACTGGTGGCGCGGATCCAGACTATCCTGCGCAGGGTGCGCGATGACCGCAGCGAACAGCGGGCGAACATTCGTTTCGACAATTGGCGCCTGAACAGCGTGCTGCGGCAACTGATTGCCGACGATGGCCTGGTGGTGCCGCTGTCCAACGCCGAATTCCGCCTGCTCTGGGTGTTTATCGAACGTCCGCGCCGCGTGCTCAGCCGGGAACAACTGCTTGACGCCGCTCGTGGTCGTTCGATCGAAGCCTTTGATCGCAGCATCGACCTGCTGGTGTCGCGCCTGCGCCAGAAACTCGGCGACGACCCCAAGGCTCCGCAGTTGATCAAGACCGTTCGCGGCGAGGGTTACCTGTTCGATGCCCGAGACATCGGCTGATGCGCGGACGCTTCGATACGCTGTTCGGCCGCCTGTTTGGCGTGCTGTTGCTGGCGATTATCCTCGCGCACCTGCTGGCCTTTGCCTGGTTTCACCATTACGGCCCGCCGCCACCGCCGCCTCCACCGGAGTTTTCCGAGGGCCTGGACGGGCCACGCCCACCACTGGACCCAAACCTCGAAAAACGGCCACCACGGCCGTGGTTCGGCGGCCCCCTGGTACCCCTGACGTTTCAATTGGTCTCACTGATCATTGCCGCCTGGTACGGCGCCAAACTGCTGAGCCGGCCGATCCAGCGCCTGAGCGACGCGGCCGAGCGTTTGAGCGAAGACCTCGACAGCCCGCCACTGGAAGAGTCGGGACCACGGGAAGCACGGCAAGCAGCGCACACGTTCAACAAAATGCAGCGCCGCATCCTGGAACAGGTCAAGCAGCGTTCGCGCATGCTTGGCGCCGTGTCCCACGACTTGCGCACGCCGCTGTCGCGGCTCAAGCTGCGGCTGGAGAAAATCGACGACGAAAAGCTGCAAGGTCAGATGCGCCAAGACCTCGACGACATGATCAGCATGCTCGACGCCACCCTCACCTATCTGCATGAACAACGCACCAGCGAAGCTCCGCAGTGGATGGACGTGCAAGCGCTGGTGGAATCCCTGAGCGAAAATGCCCAGGACCAGGGTGCGAACGTCCAGGCCAGCGGCCACTGCGCCCCCCTGCAAGTTCAGCCGATGGCCTTGCGCTCCTGCATCAACAACCTGATGGACAATGCCCTGCGCTATGCCGGACAGGCGTTGATCACCCTGCAAGACCATCGTGAACAGCTGGAGATTCGGGTCATCGACCATGGCCCGGGCATCGCCCCAGAACAACGTGAAGCGGTGTTCGAACCCTTCTTTCGCCTTGAAGGCTCGCGCAATCGCAATTCCGGCGGCGTTGGCCTGGGCATGACCATTGCCCGGGAGGCCGCGCAACGAATGGGCGGGCAGCTGACACTGGAAGAAACTCCGTGCGGCGGCCTGACGGCGGTGATTCGCCTGCCCCGGACCTGAAAGCCACACCGGTCCATTGTGGGAGCGGGCTTGCTCCGAGCGGCGTTCCGACGAATGCGGTGTGCCAGACAACATTTTCGTCGACTGACACTCCCTCTTCGCGAGCAAGCCCGCTCCCACAGGGATATTGGCGAGGCTGACAGCCATGTGTACCACTCGGTACAAACTCCACATATCCGCGACAACTCGCCCCTTGAGTCTGCATAAGCCGGTACACCACCGGTTTATCTTTCCAAGGAGTGAGCCCGATGATCGGCAGCATCAGCAGCAATTACTCGAATTACACCAGCAGCACCACATCCAATAGCGCCCGCAACCAGCAATTGCAGAAAGACCTGTTGGCCAAACTCGACAGCAATAGCGATGGCACGGTCGATCAAAATGAACTCAAGAGTGTTTTGTCGCAGCAAACCGACGACGGTTTACTGGTCAACCTGAGCAAGAATTTCACCGACCTCGACAGTGATGGCAGTGGCAGCCTGAGCGGCGAAGAAATGGCCGTGATGGCTCCCCCGCCGCCTCCGCCAGGCGATGAAGCCCCCAACACCGACCTCGCTGACGCATTGATCAGCGCGCTGGACGCCGACGGCGATGGCACCATCAGCAGCGATGAACTGAGCAGCGCGTTACAGGCCAGCAACAGCAACTCGTCGACCAGCACCGACACCAGCACCGCGCTGCTCAAGGCGCTGGACAGCGACAGCAGCGGTGGTGTCAGCAGTGATGAACTCAAGGCAGCCCTGCAGGCCGGTCGGGAGCAGAACACCAACAGCTCTTCCGATCAATCGAGCGTAAATGACGCGCTGCAAAAAATGATCGCCAACCTGAGCAAGCAGTATTCGCTCGATAACGTGGCAAGCGTGGGCAAGCACCTGAACGTAGCAACCTGAGTCAAAAGCTTCGTCGGATCGCCGCCCGGAGTTGAATACAAATCTCAGGGCCGGCGATCTTCACCCCGTGCCTGGGTGGTGCTCCAGTCGATCAACAGGCTGTAGGCCACCGCCAGCAATGTCGGGCCGATGAACAGGCCGATAAAGCCAAAGGCAATCAACCCGCCAAACACCCCAAGCAGCACAATGACCAGCGGCAGGTTGCCGCCACGGCTGATCAGGTACGGCTTGAGCACGTTGTCGACACCGCTGATGATGAATGTGCCCCAGATCCCGAGGAATATGGCCATCCCGTACTCGCCTTTCCAGACCAGCCACGCGGTTGCCGGAATCCACACCAGCGGCGGGCCCATCGGGATCAGGCTGAGCATGAACGTCACGATGCCAAGCACCAGCGCACCCGGTACGCCGGCAATCAGGAACCCGATCAACGCCAGGATCGCCTGGGCCGCCGCAGTGCCGATCACGCCGTTCACCACCCGCTGTACCGTGCCCGCCACCAGCTCAATGTAGTAGCCGGCCCGTTGACCGATCAGTCGCTCCAGCAGTGTGTGTACAAATGCCGCCAGGCGCGGCCCGTCACGATAGAAAAAGAACACGAAGACGACGCTCAGGGTCAGTTCGAGAATACCGCCGCCGATCTGCGCGCTGCGCGCCAGCAACCAGTTACCCACCTGCCCCAGATAAGGCTTGAGCGACACCATCATCGCCGCGCCCTGCTCATCGATGCTGTTCCAGATCCCTACCAGACGCCCGCCCACCAGGGGAATCGAACCCAGCCACAGCGGCGCTTCGGGAAGCCCCTCAACCTGTGCATCCTTGATGAATGCCGTGGCATCGCGCACATGATCGGCAAGGTTGAAACCCAACCACACCAAGGGTGCCGCTACCAACACCATCCAGCCCAGCGTCAGCAATGCCGCCGCCAGCGACTCGCGGCCATTGAGCCAACGGGTCAGCAAGCGCATCAGCGGCCAACTGGCAAACGCCAGGACCGCGCCCCAGAACATCGCCGACCAGAACGGCGCCATCACCCAGAAGCTCGCGCCGAACAACGCCACGAGCAGGATCTGCACCAACAGGCGATCGTTATTGATCATCAAAAGTCTCGAAAAAGTCAGTCAGCAAAAGAGTAGGCGAACGCGACGTACACGCTCGCCCGGTACAGCCTAGCGCAATAGCTCGATGTGCAGGCCAGAGCCTTCGGCACTGCCGGTTTCCAGCCGCGCGGCACGCACGCCCTGGCCAATCAGGGCCTGACGCCAGGCTTCGGCGTTCGCTCCGGAAATGCTGACCCGCAAGGTGGTGTCCAGATTCAGTCCGCGAGAAATCAAGCGGAGCCAGGTCTCGTCAGGTGCGCTGTTCAACGTGGCAAAATCAAGTTCGCCGGTGCTCTTGAGTTCACGCAGCAAGGTCGCGGAGGTCGGTAACAACTCACCCAGCGGTGTCGAAGCCTCGAACTGTTCGACATGCAGGTAGGCTTTGCGATTACCGCGGGTGATGCTGTACAGCGCAACGAGCGTGTTGTCCCTTGGAGCGGCAAGTCGCAGCAACAAATAGGCTTGCTGATCGTCGGCGCCGTACAGCTTCGCGTTGCCAAAGACCTGGTTGGCCCAGAGGCTGCTTTCA
The DNA here is from genome assembly GCF_058794995.1 of Pseudomonas sp. GW823-FHT06E10. Taxonomy (NCBI): domain Bacteria; kingdom Pseudomonadati; phylum Pseudomonadota; class Gammaproteobacteria; order Pseudomonadales; family Pseudomonadaceae; genus Pseudomonas; species Pseudomonas sp. GW823-FHT06E10. The sequence goes on from NZ_JBXAHJ010000002.1 coordinate 12,500, forward strand.
CCGCAATCGCGCGCCTGGCACCAGAAGAGCAACCCGGCGTCCTGCTGTTGCAAAGCCTCGCGGGCAGCGGTGAACGCCTCGATGGATGAATGCTCCGAGGGTAATTCGTAGGTCACCGAAGTGACGTTGCCGCGGGCACTGACCTGGCCGTCGAATCGTAACTGGCCACTGATTTTACGGATCGAGCCCAACGGGTAGATCCGCTCCAGTTCGGCGGCGGGGCGATAGTCGACAATCTGGGCGTCGACCATGCGCGGCACTATCGGCAGGTCCTGACTGCCCGGAACATCGGCGGCGAATAACAAGGGACTGAAACTGCACAGCACCAGCAAACTGAATGAACGCATGGATAGACTCATCGGATCAGCATGGCCTGGGCGCCCTTGATAATACTGGCTTCATCGGCGCGTTTCGGTACTTGCAGGCCACGCTGCACTGCCGGCCGGTCCTCCATGGTTGCCATCCAGCGTTGCAACGCCGTCAAGCCTTCCACCGAGACGCCCGACCACTCGTAGCCGCGCACCCAGGGAAAGGTGGCAATGTCGGCAATGCTGTACTGATCGGCGAGGAACTCCACGCCTTGCAACCGCGTGTCGAGCACTTCGTAGAGGCGACGGGTTTCATGCTGATACCGGTCGATGGCGCCCTGGAGTTTTTCCGGAAAGTAGCGGAAGAACACGTTGGCCTGGCCCTGCATCGGGCCGATGCCCCCCATCTGGAACATCAGCCACTGCAATACCAGCGAACGCCCCTTCGGGTCCGATGGCATCAGTTTGCCGGTCTGTTCAGCGAGGTAAATCAGGATGGCGCCTGACTCGAACACGGCGAAATCGCCATTGGCGCGGTCGACAATCGCCGGAATCCGGCCATTGGGGTTGATCTTGAGGAAGTCCGCGGACTTCTGCTCCTTTTTGTCGAAACTCAAGGCATGCACCGTGTAGGGCAGGCCGAGTTCCTCGAGCACGATAGAGACCTTGTGGCCATTCGGGGTCGCAGCGGTGTAGAGATCTATCATGGTTGTCTCCCTTTTCAACCCGCCAAGCCTCGACAGTTGCCCGGCGCAAGTCAAGGAATGGCGAAAAACCGATTGAAACAGTCTGCGACAAGATCGGCACCAGACTCATCATTGAGGTGCAAATGGTGGCCGCCTGGCAGCTGTTCCCGGCTAAAGGGTAGACGCTCCAGCAACTCTGGGTGTTTGGCGAGCATGCCGTCGGCGGCAACCACCAGTGTTGCAGGACACTTGACCCGCTGGACGAAGGCCATGGCCTGCTCGGTGGTAAGGCGCAACGGCGATGGCAGTGTGAGGCGATTGTCAGTGCGCCAGGTGTAACCGCCCGGCACCGGCATCAGGCCACGCTGCGCCAGCAGTTCTGCGGCCTCGCGGCTGACCGCCACCAGGCCTTTCATGCGCGCTTCGACGGCTCGGTCGAGGGTGTCGTAGACCGGTTTGCGCTTTTCCCGCAGATCCAGTTGCGCCTGCAGGGCCATGCCCATGCGCTCGGCAGCGTTTTCACCTTTGTCTGTAGGAGGAATGATGCCGTCGATCAACGCCAGGTGGGTAACCCGCTCGGGCATCGACCCGGCGATGATCAACGAAGCAATGGCGCCCATCGAATGCCCCATCAGCGCAAACCTGCGCAGTCCAAGCTGGTCGGCCACTTGCAGCACATCGTGGGCATAGTCCCACATGGCGTAACCGGCTCCCGGCGGGCGATGCCCGGAATGACCGTGACCGGCCATGTCCAGCGCGATGATGCGCAGGCCTTTGAGTTTGGGTGCCAGGCGGGCAAAGCTGTTGGCGTTGTCCAGCCAGCCATGCAGGGCAATCACCGGCAAACCGTCTTCAGGACCGAACAGGTGCGCCGCCAGTTCGATGTGTGGCAGGCTCAGGCGGACCTCTTCGACGACGTGGTTCATGCGCAATCCTGTTGTCGACGGCCGCTCCAACGGTAGAACAGGCCTTTGAGCATGTCAGCGGTATCAAGGGGACGTTCGAGCGGAAACATGTGGCCGCCAGGCATGGTCAACGACTCGCCCAACGGCAGGCGGTCGACCGAACTGGCGTGATGGCGCATCACAACGCGGCTGTTGTGCCCGCGTACCACCGCCAGCGGCACTTGCAACTGCCGGGTGCTGCCCGGGCTGGTGTGCGGTACACCGCGATAGATACTGATTTCCGTGGCCGGGTCGAACCGCAGGCGCAACTTGTCGCCGACCTGATGCAAGCCGTGTTGCAGGTAGGCATCGAAACATTCCGGGTCGAAGCCACGAAACAGGGTTTTTCCAGCGAAATACTTCCGGGCGCTTTCCAGGTCGGCGAATTCTTCACGGCGGCCCAGGGTACGCCCGGCCGGGGTCAAGCGGTCGATGAAACCAAAGCGTTTGGCCGCCCGTATGACCCATTGATCGGTCCGGGTCAGCACTGGCGAGTCGAGCATCACCACGCCGCGATACAACTCGGGGCAACGCAAGGCCGCATGCAGGTGCAACACGCCACCGAAGGAGTGACCGACGCCCCACACGGGTTCGGCCTGTTGTTGCAGGTGATGGATCAGCTCATCCACCAGGTTGTACCAATTGTCGTCCGCCGGGAAACGCGGGTCGTGGGCGTGCTGCTCCAGATGCGTCACCTGAAACTCGGGTGCCAGCGCCGCAAACAACTTGCCGTAGGTCCCCGAAGGAAAACCATTGGCGTGGGCGAAAAAGATCTGTTGCGACATACCTGCAAATCCATGAGCGAGAACAGGTGTAGATTGTCCGCAAGACCGCGTCCTACAGCAATGACCGTAACTGACAGGAATGATGACAGTCCGGTCAAAGCTATGGTTTTGGTTCAACGCGCCGGCGGATTCTCACCCAAGGGCACCACAGCCATGGTCAGTCGCGACACACAACTGGCCTTGCCCTCATCGCTGGTCAACCGAATGTCCCAGACATGGGTCGTGCGGCCGATGTGGATCGGCTTGGCCACCGCCGTCACCCGTCCGCTGCGCAGGCCGCGCAAATGGTTGGCGTTGATTTCCAGGCCCACGCAATAGAATTTGCTGGCATCGATGCACAGGTAACTGGCCATCGAGCCGACCGATTCGGCCAGCACCACCGAGGCACCGCCATGCAGCAAGCCGTAAGGCTGATGGGTGCGGTGATCGACGACCATGCTGGCGGTCAGGGACTCATCGTCAAAAGCTTCGAAACGGATGTCCAGCACTTCGCCGATGGTGTTTTTCTGGATTGCGTTCAACTGCTCGATGTTCGGGGTGGTGCGCCACAGGCTCATCGCAGAGTTTCCTCGTTGGTTTTGTTCGTGGATCAATCCTGCCACAGCACCGCTTCGCTGCGCTCGCTCCATTCCTCAAAGCGTTCACCGTAAGCCGCTTCGATCACGTTGCGCTTGATCTTCAGGGTCGGGGTAAGAAAGCCGTTTTCCACGGCCCAACTGTCCTTGACCACCACCAGGCGCCGAAGTTGTTCATGCTTGTCGAGGGCACCATTGACCTCCTCCAGCAGTTTTTCCAGGCTCGAATGCAAACCGGCGCGCGCGGCCCCGCCGGCATCCTGCTGGCCCACCGCCGACAACACGCACAAACCCAGCGGCGCACTCAAGCCATCGCCCACCACGCAAACCTGTTCGATGCGCGAATGCACGGCCAGGCGATTTTCAATCGGTGCCGGGGCCACGTACTTGCCTTTGCTGGTCTTGAAGATTTCCTTCAGGCGCCCGGTCAGGCGCAGATTGCCTTCGGCGTCCTCCTCGCCCTTGTCGCCGGTACGCAGGAAGCCGTCCTCTGTAATGGTGTCGGCGGTTTTTTCCGGTTCCTTGTAATACCCGAGCATGGTCGCACCACTGCGCACCATGACCTCCCCCGTCTCGGCGATCCTCACTTCGACTTCCGGACACGGCTTGCCGATCCAGCCCGGTTTGTTCTGGCCCGGCATGCCGATGTGGGAGTAGCCGCAACTCTCGGTCATGCCGTAGACCTCCAGCACGTCCAACCCCAGTTTGCGGTACCACTGCAACAAGGTCTGCGGTACCGGAGCCGCGCCGGACAACGCGATGCGCAGCGCATCCAGCCCCAACCCGGCGAGGACTTTATGCCCGACCCGTTTGCCGATGATCGGCAGGCCGAGCAGGAAGTCGAGACGTTTTGCCGGGATCTTGCTGTACACGCCCATCTGGAATTTGGTCCAGATGCGCGGCACGCCAAACAGTGCGGTCGGGCGCGCACGGCGCAGGTCGGTGAGGAAGGTATCGAGGCTCTCGGCGAAAAACACCGTTTGGCCGGTATAGATCGATGCCAGCTCGACGAACATGCGCTCGGCAACGTGGCACAGCGGCAGGTAGGACAACAGCCGGTCCGACTCGTTGAGACCGAACAACGCAGTGCCGCGGGTGGTGGCAAACCCCAGAGTGCCGAAGCTGTGCATCACACCCTTGGGCATGCCCGTGGTGCCGGACGTGTAAATGATGGTCGCCAGTTGATCGGCGTCGGGCTTGGGATTGTCCTGGATGGGCGAACTGCGTTGCAGGTCGTCCCAACTGAAATCAAAGTCGCCGGGAGGATGCAGGGGCAGGCTGATGGTCGGCAGGTCGGAGCTGACACCACGGGACATACCTGGCCAGTCGTCGAGCTTGCCGATGAATGCCAGCGCTGCTTGCGAATGTTCGAGTACCTGGGCAACGGTCTCGGCGGTCAGGTTTGGGTACAACGGCACCGACACATGCCCGGCCATCCAGATCGCGAGATCGGCAACGATCCAGTGCGCACAGTTTTTCGAGATCAGGGCGATATGGCTGCCCTGCGGCAGTTCCCGCGCTCGCAGCCAGTGGGCGGCGCAGCGTGCTTGATGACCGACGTCCGCCCAGGTCAAGGTCTCGACCTGGCCGCCCCCGACAGGCTGGACCAGAAAGCGCTGGCGGGGATGACGAGCCTCACGCTCGTAGAAAACGTCCAGCGGCAAACGAAAAGCAGCAGACATGCGACTCGCTCCTGTGATTTTGGTCTGGAGCAAGCGTAGTCAACCAAGCAAGTGCTTGGTTGACTATTTCATACAAAACTTTCTACATCTGTGGGAGCACCCACTTCAAGTCAAGCTGTGCCCTTTGAAACCCGTTATCAGGGATGCTTGATGCTGTCGAGTTTCATTGACCCGACCAGCAGCTCTTCACCCTTGAGCTCCGCCAGACCGGCAGTGCTGACCCTTTCCGGCGGATGTCCGGCACCATGCTGCAGGTAGCTCAGCAGATTCCCCACCAGCGGGTTGTGACTGACCAGCAAAACGTTGCTTACCGCGACCATCTGTTCGGCCACCTTGTCCGGCTCCGTGTCCGGTGTCAGCCACTCGACGGTGCGGATCTCCGGTTCGAAACCCAATGCATCTCGCACCAGATGCGCTGTTTGCTGCGCTCGCAGGTACGGGCTGGCGTAAATGCCGGTCAGTGGCTGACCCATCAGCTCTGCGGCGATTTTCAATACTTCCTTACGACCGTTATCCGTCAATTCCCGCTCCGAATCGTGGGGGCGGGAGCCGTGTGGTACAGCTTCACCATGACGCAATACCCAGAGTTTCATAGCTTGGGTTCCTCATCTCGGGCCGGATGCGGTGCCGGTGCCACGACATGCGGCGCCTCACCTTCCGGTGTACGCGGCGTCGGCCAGTCGGCGAACGGCCAGGGCTTCTGGTCGCTGTGAAAGCTGCCGAAACGACCGATCTGCGCCAGAAACTGGCTCAGGCTGTCGCCGAAATTCATCAGGCTGGCGCTTGGGGCGCCATAAAACAAACGATAGATCAACTGCACCAGCACGACGGCGCCGAGGATGAACTGCGCCACTTGCCACACCAGCACGAAGAGGATCATCCACAGCACCCGCAGCAGGATGGACTCGTACTTGGCTTCTACTTTTGGATCGTTCATGCGCAACTCCCTGCTTTTCTGGCAAGCGTGATTAGTTGAAACCACTGGTGGAAATAAAGTCGACGTCGGTTTTCGGCTCGCCACGCATTAACAGACCGATGACCTGCTCCAGCGTGCGCCCCTCGAACAGGATCGCGTGCAGCCCGGCGACCAGCGGCATGTACACGCCAACCTCCTGGGCCTTGGCCTTGAGCACTTTAAGGGTATTGACCCCTTCGGCGACTTCGCCCAGGCGCGTGACCGCCTCGTCCAGGCTCAGGCCCTGGCCGAGGGCAAAGCCGACCTGATAGTTGCGGCTCTTGGGCGACGAACAGGTCACGATCAGATCGCCCACGCCGGCCAGCCCCAGGAAGGTCATCGGGTTGGCACCCTGGTTCACCGCGAAGCGGGTCATTTCCGCCAATGCCCGGGTAATCAGCATGCTCTTGGTATTTTCTCCCATGCCCAGCGCCACCGCCATGCCGGCGATGATCGCGTAGACATTTTTCAGCGCCCCGCCCAGCTCCACGCCGAAACGATCGGCGCTGGCGTACACACGAAAGGTGCGCCCGTGCAGCGCGGCCTGAACCTGTTGGCAGAGTTCTTCGTCTTCACTGGCGACCACCGTGGCGGTCAGCGCGTGCTCGGCGATTTCACGGGCCAGGTTGGGTCCGGACAGGACGCCGATGCGCGCCTGTGGAGCGATCTCTTCGAGGATCTCGCTCATCAACTTGAAGGTGTGGGCTTCGATGCCTTTGGTCAGGCTCACCAGCATTTTGCCGGTCAAGCGTTCGGCGTGCGGCACCAGCACCGAGCGCAGAGCACTGGAGGGCAATGCGACGAAACACAGGTCGCAGGCGTCCAGGGTGGCTTGCAGGTCGGTGACCGGCGTGACGCCGGGCAGAATCTTGATGCCTTTGAGGTAACGCGGGTTCTCGCGATTGACCCGAATGGCCTCGGCCTGTTCGGGGTCACGCATCCACTGAAGGACCTGATGCCCGTTCTCGGCCAGCAGATTAGCCACGGCGGTTCCAAAACTTCCGCCTCCCAGGACCGCAATCGGGCGCTGTTCAGTCATATGCAATCCGTTAATCCATACCAGTGGCGATGTCGGCATTATACGGGGCAGTCCATCGACGGCCAGCCCCGACATCAAATACCTGCACCCGTAGGAAGAAGACCAATAAAACCGAGGAAAATGCAGACATCGTGAATGGAAAAGTCATTCGGCTCGGTTAACATGCGCGCCAACAATCACTGACAGGGATGTGTTGTGTCTCCGGGCTCTCCTTCACCGCATTCACCTCTGGTACTGGCGCTGATTTTCAGCTCGCCGGCGCTGGCCGACGACTTGTTCCTGGACAACGAACCGCTGCCGCAAGTACTCACCGCCACGCGCCTGAAGCAGTCGCCGGCGGCCGTGCCGGGAAGCATGACAGTGATCGACAGTGCCCTGATCCACGCCAGCGGTGCCCGTGACATCAGCGAACTGCTGCGCCTGGTGCCGGGGATGATGGTCGGCAACATCAGCGGCAATCAGGCGACGGTGAACTACCACGGCACCAATGCGAATGAAGCGCGGCGCATGCAAGTGCTGATCGATGGGCGCTCGGTGTATCGCGCCGGCCTGGCCACCGTGGACTGGAGTGACATTCCGGTGGCCATGGAAGACATCGAGCACATCGAAGTCTTTCGCGGACCGAATACCGTCAGCTACGGCGCCAACGCCCTGATGGCGGTGGTCAACATCATTACCCGGCGCCCGGCCGACAGTCACGGCACGCGAATGAAGGTCACCCGGGGCCAGCGCGGCATCAACGACTTTTACGCCAGCCAGGGCCTGGGCTGGGAGGATGGTGACATGCGCCTGTCCCTGTCCGGCCAGCAAGACGACGGCTTCGACACCGACCGAACCGGCGCTGACTACCATGACAGTCGTCGCCTCGAGCGCTTCAACCTTACCGTCAGCCAGAGCCTCGACGAACGGCAAAGCCTCGATTGGCAATTGAATGCCAAGGACGGCACCAACCAGCGGCCCTATACCTACCGGCCGGTGTTCCCGGGAATTACCCGCGCCGGCGACGACTCCGACGTCACCGCCAAGGACTACGCCGGGTCATTGCGCTGGAATCTGGACGTCAATCCGGACCACAGCCTTTATATCCAGGGGTCGGCCCAACACTGGGATCGCCAGCAAACCTGGCGCGCCTGCGATGCAGAAGTTTCGTTCAGCCCGCAGCTGACCGAACTCTGGCAGTTGAACCCGAACTACACCGAGCGCCTGGCCCGCAATATCACGCGTTTCATCGGCTCTGGTGCGCCGGCCGGCACGCCCGCCGAGCAGGCGCTGGCCAACCAGGTACTCGATCAATGGCGCAACGGCGCGAGCCAGACCGTTTGCGGCGACATCGACCAGAGCACCCGGGAATCGCGCTACGACCTCGAACTGCAGGACACCCTGAGCCTTGCCGATAACCTGCGACTGGTCAGCGGGATGAACTATCGTTACGACCGGGCGGATTCCGAGACCTACTTCAATGGCACGCTCGATGACAGGATCTGGCGAGCGTTCGGCCAGTTCGAGTGGCGTGCCACCGAACACTGGCTGCTGCAAGGCGGCGCCATGTTCGAGGACACCCGGTTGACCGGTAGCTCGCTGACACCTCGCATGGCAGTCAACTACCTGATCAACCCGCGCCACGGCTTGCGTGCGGTGTACTCCGAGGCCATCCGCTCACCGGACATGTTCGAGAACAACGTCAACTGGAGTTATCAGGTCACCAACCTCAAGCCCGGTGCGTTTGGCCAGTCCAGCGCCCGTTATTTCGTCAAGACCCGCGGCCCCGGCGACCTTGATCAAGAGCACATGCGCTCCCGGGAACTGGGCTACAACGGCTATTTTCCCGAACCGGGGCTGGCGCTCGACGTGAAGCTGTTCCACGACGAAATCACCGGCATGATCAGTGAGCCGCTGCGCAACAATCAGTACATTGCCAGCAATGCCAACAAGGCGCGCTTTTCGGGGGTCGAAACCCAGCTCGACTGGCGTGTCGGCAGCCTCGATCGCCTGCGACTGACTTATGCCTACGTCGATACCGATGCCAGCAATCCGCTGGATGCCAGACAGACTGCAAGTAACAGTGGTTCGGCCGGATGGCTGCGCGATTGGGGCCAAGGCTGGAACAGTGCGCTTTTCTACTATGGCGATGACGCCCTCAACGGCTACCGCTTTGAACGGGTCGATGCGCGCATCGCCAAACGCATCGCCTTGGGCAAGGCCAGCCTGGAACTGGCCGGGGTGCTCCAGCAACGGCTGGACAATCAGCCGACCACCTTCATCGACAATAATTATGACCAGCGCCAGGTGATGTATTTCAGCGCCGAGCTGGAGCTTTAAGATGCCGAATCGCCCGGCCTGCAGAATGCCGCCCCTGGGTCGGCTGCTGGCCATACTTTGCCTGCTGACAAGCGGCCTGCTGGGCAGCCTGGCGAGTAACGCGGCCGACATTTTGCTAACGGGGGCCGAAGACAGTCCCGGTGTGCGGGCGTTTACCCAGGCCCTGAGCGAGTTGCGACCACACGATAACGTACGCTTCCAGACGCTGGCCAAAATGCCGATACCGGACAAGCTCCCGGAAAACATCCGCTTGATACTGCTCGACCTGCCCAGCCTCGACTGGCGCCTGCAAAACGCCCAGGGCCCGGCGACTCTCGTATTGCGCATCAGCCGCCTGCAAGCCCGGCAACGCTTGAACAATACATTGCCTGCGCGCCTGTGCTTGCTATGGAGCGATCCACCACTGGACCGCCAGTTACGCTTGACCCGCACCCTGTTGCCACAAGCCAGACGCATCGGCGTGCTCTACGACACCCACAGTGAATTCCTGTTGAATGAGCTGCGTCAGGCCGCCCTCCCCCTGGGTCTTGAGATGGTCACCCAGCGCTGGGATAACATTCACGACAGTCGTCCATTACAGGCACTGCTAAATAACAGCGACGTGTTGCTGGGACTGGACGATGCCGACCTGTACAACCCGCAAACCGCAAAGAACCTGCTGCTGAGCAGCTATTCCCGGCAAGTGGCCCTGATCGGACCCAACGCCGGATTCGTCAAGGCCGGAAGCCTGGCCAGCACCTATAGCGATCAGAGCGACTGGCTGGCGGTCCTCGATGAATTGCTCGACCAGCCACCGGCCACCTGGCCGCGCACGCACTATCCCCATCGATTCAAGGTCGCGAGCAACCCGCAAGTCGCACGTTCATTGGGTATCGAACAGATAAACGAAGCGTCTGTCGCCACACTGCTGGCTGAAGGAGAACGCCGTCCATGAGCTTGCGCCGTCGCTGGGACATCAACACTCGCACCCAACTGATCAGCCTCGGCCCTGCACTGCTGCTGACCTTGTTGCTGATCAGTTTCTTCACGTTCGTGCGCATCCAGGATCTGCGTCAGGAAATCTCCCACACCGGCCAGTTGATCGCCAATCAACTGGCCCCGGCCACCGAGTACGGCGTGATTTCGGGCAACATCGAAGTGCTCGAAACCTTGCTCAAGGCGACGCTGGCCACGCCCAACGTGAGTTTTCTGGAAATCCAGGACAGTGCAAACCGGGTTCTGGTGTACGTCGAACAACCGAGCGAACACCACAATCGCGCGCAACAGCTCGAAGTGTTCCAGGCACCGATACGGCTCCAGCGTATCGCGTTGCACAATGATTTTTTCCAGAGCAGCAAAACCGCCACTGCCGCCCCCACCGAGGACTACCTCGGTCGGGTGATCGTCGGGCTGTCCAACGATGCCTTCAGCCGGCGCCAACAGGAAATCGTGCTCAAGGCCGCCATCCTGGCGCTGTTTGCCCTGCTGTTTACCTTCATCGTGGCCCGCCGCCTGGCGGGCAGCCTGTCGAAACCGATCCGTGATATCGGCAATGCGGTCAAGGCGATCCAGGACGGCGATTACAACACACCGCTGCCCATTGTCGACGACACCGAGCTGGGGGCGCTGTCGCAACACATCAACAACCTCGCCAGCGGTCTCGAACAGGCCAGCCGCGAACAGCATCAGGCCATGGCGCAGTTGATCCAGACCCGCGAAGAAGCGGAAAAGGCCAACAACGCCAAATCCGATTTCCTCGCCATGATGAGCCATGAACTGCGCACGCCGATGAATGGCGTACTGGGCATGCTGCAGTTACTGGAAACCACCGACATGACCGAGGAGCAGGTGGAGTACGCGGCGCTGGCCTCCGAATCCACCGAGCACTTGCTCAAGGTCATCAACGACATCCTGGATTTCTCGCGGATCGAACGTTCAGAGCTGGAACTGGAGCACATTGCATTCAACCTCACCGACCTGATCGGCAGTTGCGCCCAGTCGTTCCAGCACAGCGCCGCGCAACGCGGTCTGGACCTGCAACTGATGATCCCCGACGACATGCGCGGTTTGCAGGTCAAGGGCGACCCGACGCGTATCCGTCAGATACTGGTCAACCTGGTCGGCAATGCGCTGAAGTTCACCGAGCAGGGCCGCGTCACGATCGAGGCGCAGTGGCAGTCGCTGGACCACGAGTTGCTGTGGTTCACCTGCACCGTGCGCGACAGCGGCATCGGCATCCCGGCGCAAAGCCTGGAATTGATGTTCAACGCTTTCCAGCAGGCCGACAGTTCTATTTCAAGACGCTACGGCGGTACGGGGCTGGGCCTGCCGATTGCCCGTACCCTGGCCGAACGCATGGGCGGCACCTTGCGCGCGCAGAGTGAGGAAGGCCGAGGTTCGGTGTTCACCCTGGAAATTCCCCTGGCATTGCACCAGCAGACACAACCGCTGCTACCCCCTCGCGCGCAATCGCGCAACAGCAACGGCGAAGGACGCAATGTGTTGTTGGTCGAAGACAACCCGGTCAACCAGACCGTCATCGAAGCCATGTTGCGCAGCCTGGGCTTCAAGGTCAGTGTCGCTGCCGACGGCGCGCAGGCGGTGCGCAGCGCCGAGAGCCTGATCTTCGAAGCGATCCTGATGGATTGCCGCTTGCCGATCATCGATGGCTATGAAGCCACCCGACAAATACGCAATCTACCCGGTTGCACCGACCTGCCGATCATCGCCCTGACCGCCAATGCCTTGCAGGGTGACCGCGAAGCCTGTCTGTCGGCGGGGATGAACGATTACCTGGCCAAGCCGTTCAAACGGACTGATCTGCAGCAAATTCTTCAGCGTTGGGTGCAGTAGTACAGGCCTTTCGACCATCTGCGACTGGCGTGAAAGGCGAAAGTGCGGCAGTCTTAGTCACCCGAACAGGCCCGAAAAGGGGCTTGAATAATAATTTCAGTGCACAAGTGTACATTCATGTCCTTGGTGCTGTGACTTTCACCACAACGCAATAGTCTATGAGTAGGCTGCCGGTTCGAGGCATGAACGCTTCGATCGGCCGGGAAGATTTGCCCCACCTGCCGCATGGGACTATTGAGGAGCTCGCATGACCAAACAAAACGCCTTTACCCGGGAAGATCTGCTGCGCTGCAGTCGCGGTGAGCTGTTCGGCCCTGGTAACGCGCAACTGCCCGCCCCGAACATGCTGATGGTTGATCGCATCACCCTGATCAGCGAAGAAGGTGGCAAGTACGGCAAAGGTGAATTGGTCGCCGAGCTGGATATCAATCCGGACCTGTGGTTCTTCGCCTGCCACTTCGAAGGCGATCCGGTGATGCCGGGCTGCCTGGGCCTCGACGCCATGTGGCAACTGGTCGGCTTCTTCCTGGGCTGGCAAGGCCTGCCGGGCCGTGGCCGTGCGCTGGGTTCGGGCGAAGTGAAATTCTTCGGCCAGGTCCTGCCGACCGCCAAGAAAGTCACCTATAACATTCATATCAAGCGCGTCCTCAAGGGCAAGCTGAACCTGGCCATCGCCGACGGTTCGGTCACTGTCGACGGTCGCGAAATCTACACCGCCGAAGGCCTCCGGGTCGGCGTGTTCACCTCCACTGACAACTTCTAAGGGTTATCCGCATGCGCCGCGTCGTTATCACTGGTCTGGGCATCGTTTCTTGCCTGGGCAATGACAAAGAGACCGTCTCCGCTAACCTGCGTGCAAGCCGCCCTGGCATCCGGTTCAACCCGGAATATGCCGAAATGGGTCTGCGTAGCCAGGTTTCCGGCTCCATTGACCTCAACCTTGAAGAACTGATCGATCGCAAGATCTATCGCTTCGTCGGCCACGCGGCAGCTTATGCCTACCTGGCCATGAAAGACGCCATCACTGACTCCGGCCTGACCGAAGAGCAGGTTTCCAACCCGCGTACCGGCCTGATCGCCGGTTCCGGTGGCGCATCGACCTTGAACCAGATGGAAGCGCTGGACATCCTGCGCGAGAAAGGCGTCAAGCGCGTCGGCCCATACCGCGTAACGCGGACCATGAGCAGCACCGTTTCCGCTTGCCTGGCCACTCCGTTCAAGATCAAGGGCCTGAACTACTCCATCGCTTCTGCCTGCGCCACCAGTGCTCACTGCATCGGTACCGCCATGGAACAGATCCAGATGGGCAAGCAGGACATCGTCTTCGCCGGCGGCGGTGAAGAAGAGCACTGGAGCCAGTCGTTCCTGTTCGACGCCATGGGCGCCCTGTCCAGCAAGCGCAACGACACCCCGGAAAAAGCTTCCCGTGCCTACGACGCAGACCGTGACGGTTTCGTCATCGCCGGCGGTGGCGGCATGGTCGTGGTTGAAGAGCTGGAACATGCTCTGGCCCGCGGCGCGAAGATCTACGCGGAAATCGTTGGCTACGGCGCGACCTCCGACGGCTACGACATGGTTGCCCCGAGCGGCGAAGGCGCGATCCGCTGCATGCAGCAGGCGCTGTCCACCGTCGACACCCCGATCGACTACCTGAACACCCACGGCACTTCGACCCCGGTCGGCGACGTCGCGGAAATGAAAGGTGTGCGTGAAGTGTTCGGCGACAAGGCTCCGGCCATCAGCTCCACCAAGAGCCTGTCGGGTCACTCCCTGGGCGCTGCCGGCGTTCACGAAGCGATCTACTGCATGCTGATGATGGAAGGCAACTTCATTGCCGGCTCCGCCAACATCGACGAGCTGGACCCTGAAGTGGCCGACCTGCCGGTGCTGACCAAGACCCGCGAAAACGCCACCATCAACACCGTGATGAGCAACAGCTTCGGTTTCGGTGGCACCAACGCCACTTTGGTACTGAAGCGCTGGGAAGGTAAGTAATTTCCCTCTGCTGAGTCGCACATGAAAACGCCCCGACTGGTTCGGGGCGTTTTTTTTGGCCTCAAAGAATTCGACACCACAACCATTGTGGGAGTGAGCTTGCTCGCGATGAGGGAGTGTCAATCGACATCATTGCTGTCTGACCCACCGCCATCGCGAGCAAGCTCGCTCCCACAGTTTCAGTGCTCGACACTGGATTTGTGGTGCCTTCAACATGAAACGTTTGTCATGAAACTTAACGCCCTGCGACTGAATGTCGCGGATTCCGCGGGCTGCAGGACTGTTTCCATTTTTGCAAAAAACCGTTACCAAACTCAGTTATTTACTTAGCAAGCTAACAAAACATATAACAGAGTCCTGCACACGCCTTGCTGCAGATAACAGAGATTGGAGCTAGCAGATGACTGTAAAAGTAACTGAACGCGACGATTCACATAAATCCCACGAGGGTGTAGCCGCCGGTATCCGGATCTGGGACGTGCATCAACAAGACCTGCTGGTCGGGATGTTCCACTCCGAGATCGACGCGCAAAACTACAGGGCCGAACTGGAAATGCTCGAGCGCAACCGCGAGCTCGCAACCGGTTGAAGGCAGACTCCACCACCATGCAGCCTGCCCCTTCCCGCACGGGCAGGCTGCAACCGGAGCACGCGGCTCAGGCAATCTGAATGGCCGCTAAATGAAGGGAGTCGTCGATCACCACCGAAGGAACAACACCGACGATCCAGCCCGCCTCAAGCTTCACCACCTCGCACTCACCATCGCCCATGCCGTCATTGCGGACGGCAAACTGAAGCGAAGATAGATGACGCTTGCCGTCATCGAAGTCCATGCCACAGGCGATCAGGAAATCGATTTTGGCCCCCGCCAGTTCAACCTCCTTGTCCCGTTCACCGTCTTTCAACGCCGCATAATCGAGGCACAAGTTGATACCGAATGGGCAACCCACTACAAGACTATTAATAAATATTCCTTCGTAGCCACCAAAGTAACTGTGCTCGGCCTGTACACTACTGACCTTATTTACCCGTACCACAACCTCATCGAACAACTTGAAAAACCAGTACCCGTCTTCCGAGCCTACATGTCTTCCAAAATCGATTCCTGACACATAACGCTTCGGCCACATCGACATCAGCGGCATGTCGACCTCATATTCCTTATTGGAAATTGTGAGCACATAATTAATGACATCGTAATAGCTCGACTCCCCCTCTCCCACCTTGATCAGCGTCGCACAACTTCCCGCCAATAAAACGATCTTGCCGTAGCGCTGCACTGGCAGATCACTTATCAACAGCGTCACACACTCGGTCACCTTCGTCAGATAAGCAGAGTTCAGTTCGTGAAGCTCCTGTTCATTACGGACTTCGTGCCAGGGAATGTTCCAGAAAAACTCAGGCAGGGTTACGAAAACGCACGCGGGCCTGCCGTGATCGTCGCGAGCAGCTTTCGCAGCGATCTTGATCTTTCGGCGCACAAGCTCCGCTCGTGCGACAAGCTCGTCGTCCAGATAATCGTGAATGGATTGATCGGGTTGTCGCGGCTGTGAAAGCTGCGATTTAAAAGTGGGTTGGCGTAACGAGGCGATACTTACCAGCATTGACAATATCCTTATTCATTTAATTTCATTCCATTAGTTCTCTCCCCTGAGAATATTTCGGGCAAAAGAAAACCCGAGAGATCGTATCGACGCGATCTTTCGGGTTCAATTCATTAATCCAGCAATGTACTAACAAACATGTAATGGAAGAGAAGCGATTACCACATCAGATCATCAGGGATCTTGTAGGCCGCATACGGATCGTCCTCGACGCTGACTTCTTCGGTCTGCACATTCATCTGCACGATGCGTTGCGGGTCGCGCTCCTGAATCTTCAATGCCGCCTCGCGCGGAATCACTTCGTAGCCGCCAGCGTGATGCACGATGGCCAGCGAACCGCTGCTGAGCTTGTTGCGCATCAGGGTGTTGACGCAGATGCGCTTGACCTTTTTGTCGTCGACGAAGTTGTAGTAATCCTCGGTCGTCAATTTCGGCAGGCGCGAGACTTCGATCAATTGCTTGACCTGCGCGGCACGGGCCTTGGCCTCAGCCTTTTCCTGCTGCTGGCGGTTGAGCTCCTGGTCGCGCTTGACCTTCTCGGCCATGGCTTCCTGTGCCGCGCGCTGCTGGGAGTCATCCAGCTCGATCTGGCCTTTGTGGGCCAGGCGTTGCTGTTTCTGCTTGTCTTTGCTGACCTGCTTGGCCTGCTTCTGGTTGACCAGCCCTGCTTTGAGCAACTGGTCGCGAAGGGAAATGCTCATGGTGCTTATTACTCACTTAGGCCACTGCTCAACCGCAGCTGGGCAAATTCTTTTCCTGACGTTTGGCTTCGCCCCACAAGGCGTCCAACTCTTCGAGGGTGCAATCTTCCATGGGACGGCGGGTGTCGCGCAATGCCTGTTCGATAAAACGAAAGCGTCTTTCAAACTTGCCGTTGGCACTCCGCAGTGCGGTTTCCGGATCAACCTTGAGGTGCCGCGCCAGATTCACCACGGAGAACAGCAGGTCACCGATCTCTTCGGCCACGGCCTCGGGATCATTTTCCGACATGGCTTCGAGGACTTCATCGAGCTCTTCACGCACTTTGTCGAGCACCGGCAAGGCGTCCGGCCAGTCGAACCCGACCTGCCCCGCGCGCTTTTGCAATTTCGCCGAACGTGACAACGCCGGTAATGCAGCGGGGACGTCATCGAGCAATGACAGCTGTTCGGGCGCGCAGGACTTCTCTGCGCGCTCCTCGGCCTTGATCTCTTCCCAGCGCTGCTTGACCTGCTCTTCGCTGAGGCGCGGGACATCCAGCGGTGCATAGAGGTCGCCCGTAGGGAACACATGGGGGTGACGACGGATCAGCTTGCGGGTGATGCTGTCGACCACACCTTCAAACTCGAAGCGCCCTTCTTCCCGGGCCAACTGGCTGTAATACACCACCTGGAACAACAAGTCGCCGAGCTCCCCCTGCAAGTGATCGAAGTCACCGCGCTCAATGGCGTCGGCGACTTCGTAGGCTTCTTCCAGAGTGTGGGGGACGATGGTGGCGTAAGTTTGCTTGATGTCCCACGGGCAACCGTACTGCGGGTCGCGCAGGCGGTTCATGAGGTGCAGCAGGTCTTCAAGTGAATACATCAATCTCTCTCACTGCAAAGTCCCTTGTGGGAGCGAGCTTGCTCGCGATAGCGGACAGTCAGACAACACCTGTGTTGAATGTTGAACCGTCATCGCGAGCAAGCTCGCTCCCACAGTGGATCGGCGCTGAACATGCATCACGGCGTACGGTTACGCCGGGTTTCGATGATATTCGGCAACTGGGAAATCCGCCCCAGCAACCGCCCCAATGCATCCAGCCCCGGAATCTCGATGGTCAGGGACATCAGCGCGGTGTTGTCCTCCTTGTTCGAACGGGTGTTGACCGCCAGCACGTTGATCCGCTCATTGAGCAAAACCTGCGAGACGTCACGCAGCAACCCGGAACGGTCGTAGGCGCGGATGATGATGTCCACCGGATAGGTGAGTACCGGTACCGGGCCCCAGCTGACCTGGATGATCCGCTCCGGCTCCCGCCCACTCAGTTGCAGCACCGAGGCGCAGTCCTGGCGGTGAATGCTCACGCCGCGGCCCTGGGTGATGTAACCGACGATGGCATCACCCGGCAATGGCTGGCAGCAGCCGGCCATCTGGGTCATCAGGTTGCCGACGCCCTGGATCTGGATGTCCCCGCGCTTGCCCGGTTTGTAGCCGGTGGCCTTGCGTGGTATGAGTTCAAGCTGTTCGTTGCCACGCTCCGGCTCGACCAGTTGCTGCGCGAGGTTTACCAGTTGCGCCAGGCGCAAATCCCCGGCGCCGAGGGCGGCGAACAGGTCTTCGGCGGTTTTCATGTTGGCCTTGTCGGCCAGCTTGTCGAAATCCACCGCTGGCAGGCCGAGGCGATTGAGTTCGCGCTCGAGCAAGGTTTTACCGGCCGCGACGTTCTGGTCGCGAGCCTGCAACTTGAACCAGTGAACGATCTTCGCCCGTGCCCGCGACGTAGTGACATAACCCAGGTTCGGGTTCAGCCAGTCACGGCTCGGGGTGCCGTGCTTGCTGGTGATGATCTCGACCTGTTCACCGGTTTGCAGGCTGTAGTTGAGCGGTACGATGCGCCCGTTGATCTTGGCGCCACGGCAGTTGTGACCGATCTCGGTGTGTACGCGGTAGGCGAAGTCCAGCGGGGTCGCGCCCTTCGGCAAGTCGATGGCGTGACCGTCCGGGGTGAAGATGTAGACCCGGTCCGGCTCGATGTCGACCCGCAGTTGCTCCGCCAGGCCACCGATGTCGCCCAGTTCTTCGTGCCATTCGAGCACCTGGCGTAGCCAGGAAATTTTCTCTTCGTAGTGATTGGAACCGGATTTGACGTCGGTGCCTTTGTACTTCCAGTGGGCGCATACCCCCAGCTCAGCCTCTTCGTGCATGGCGTGGGTGCGGATCTGCACTTCCAGTACCTTGCCTTCCGGACCGATCACCGCCGTGTGCAGCGAGCGGTAGCCGTTTTCTTTCGGGTTGGCGATGTAGTCGTCGAACTCTTTCGGGATATGCCGCCACAGAGTGTGGACGATGCCGAGCGCGGTGTAGCAGTCGCGCATTTCCGGCACCAGCACGCGCACGGCACGCACGTCATAGATCTGGCTGAACTCCAGACCCTTGCGCTGCATTTTGCGCCAGATCGAATAGATGTGTTTGGCCCGGCCGCTGATGTCGGCATCGACGCCGGTGGCCTGCAGTTCGTTTTTCAGCTGGCTCATCACGTCGCTGATGAAGCGCTCGCGATCCAGTCGCCGCTCATGGAGCAGCTTGGCGATCTGCTTGTACTGGTCCGGTTCCAGGTAACGGAAGGACAAGTCTTCCAGTTCCCACTTGATGTGACCGATACCCAGGCGATGGGCCAATGGCGCGTAGATGTCGAAGACTTCACGGGCCACACGGTTGCGCTTTTCGTCGTCGGCGGTTTTCACCGCACGGATCGCGCACGTGCGTTCGGCCAGTTTGATCAGGGCGACGCGAACGTCGTCAACCATGGCCACCAGCATCTTGCGCAGGTTTTCCACCTGGCCCTGGGTGCCCAGCACCAGGGATTTTCGCGGACTCAGGCTGTCGCTGATCGCGGCCATGCGCTGCACGCCGTCGATGAGCTTGGACACCACCGGACCGAAGCGCTGGCTGACGGCGGGCAACTTGATCTGGCCTTCGCGCACGCCTCGATACAGGATCGCGGCGACCAAAGAGTCCTGGTCGAGTTTGAGATCGGCGAGGATCTCGGCGATCTCAAGCCCTGTACGGAAAGTCGAGTTACCTTCCGACCACAGATTCTGTGCCGCATTGGCTTGTTGTTCGGCCTCGCGAGCGTACTCGCAGGCCTCTTTCAAGGCTTCGCGATCCAGTGCCAGATCGACACTGACCGCATGATCGAGCCAAGCCTCGAGATTGATACTGCCGTCGGTGTTGATCGGCTGGTGTGCTCTCACCTGTACCATCTTGCTTACCTTCCCTACGACGCAGATTCAATGCGTCAAATCGCTGACCTTCGTTGCCGGTTCGCCCACGTCGGGCTGGGTGCGCGGCTGCACGGGCGGGCCAGTCGGACCAGACGAGCATCCTAGCTCGCTTCAAATAACGCCATGGCCTCGACATGTGCCGTTTGAGGAAACATATCGAGAATCCCGGCACGTTTTAACCGGTAGCCCTGCTTGATCAATTCGACCGTGTCGCGCGCCAGAGTTGCAGGGTTGCACGACACATACACCAAACGTTCGGCGCCCAGGCTCCTGAGCTTGCGCACAACCTCGAAAGCACCGTCACGCGGTGGGTCCAAGAGTACCGCACAAAAGCCTTCGGCGGCCCATTCGGCGTCCGTCAAAGGCTGGGATAAATCGGCCTGAAAAAACTTCGCGTTATGCAGATTATTGCTGGCCGCATTCGCCGCGGCCCGATCGACCATCACCTGCACGCCTTCGACCGCCACCACTTCACGAGCGGCCTTGGCCAGCGGCAAGGCAAAGTTGCCCAGGCCACAGAACAGGTCGAGTACGCGCTCATCCGCTGTCGGCTTCAGCCAGTCCAGCGCCTGGGCGACCATCGCTTCGTTGACGGCGGCGTTGACCTGAATGAAATCCCCGGGACGATACGCCAACTCCAGGTCCCACTGTTCAAGACGATAGCCCAACGACTGATCGGCCTCGACCGGTTGCGGTTCACCATCGCCGTGCAGCCACAACTGGGCTTCATGGAACGCGCAGAATTCCTTGAGGATCGTCAGGTCGGCATCGGACAACGGCGCCATGTGCCGCAGTAAAACCGCCAGCGTCGAGCCGCTGAACAACTCCACATGCCCGAGTGCCTGGGGCTTGCTCAAGCGCCGCAGCATCTCCGGCAAGCGGGCCATGATCGGTTGCAAGGGCTGTACCAGCACCGGGCAGTCATCGATGCCCACGATGTCCTGGCTGCCAGCGGCACGGAAACCGACTTCGAGTTTTTTTGCCTTCATGTCCCAGCGCACCGCGACGCGGGCGCGACGGCGGTAAGCGAACTCCGCAGCGCTCAATGGCGCTGCCCACTCATCGGGTTCGACGCCCGCGACTCTCGACAACTGCTCGGCGAGCATGCGCTGTTTCAGGGCAAGCTGTTCGTTGTGGGGCAGATGCTGCACGCTGCAACCGCCACAGCGGCCGGCATGGGCGCACGGTGCAGGGCGGCGTAATTCGCTGGCCTTGAACACCCGTTCGGTGCGCGCCTCGACCACTTTGCCATGGGCACCGAGGACGCGCGCCTCGATCTCTTCACCGGCCAATGCGCCGATGACGAACCAGGTGCGACCTTCGAAAAACGCGATACCGCGACCGTCATTGGCCAGGCGCTCGATGGTCAGGCGCTGCTTTTTGCCGGTCGGGACTTGCGGGGCCTTGCTGCCGCCGGTGGGCTGGAAGCGCAGGCCTCTTTCATGTTTGGCCATCAGTTGGGCGCGTCGAAAATGCCGGTCGACAAGTAACGGTCGCCACGGTCGCAGATGATCGCGACGATCACCGCGTTTTCAACTTCTTTGGACAGGCGCAACATTGCCGCCACGGCACCGCCCGAGGACACGCCACAGAAAATGCCTTCTTCGCGGGCCAGACGACGGGTCACGTCTTCGGCTTCGCTTTGCGCCATGTCGACGATCCGGTCCACGCGGTCAGCCTGGTAGATCTTCGGCAGGTATTCCTGAGGCCAGCGGCGGATCCCCGGGATCGCCGAGCCTTCCATCGGTTGCAGACCGATGATTTGCACGTTGTCGTTCTGCTCTTTCAAGTAGCGCGACACACCCATGATGGTACCGGTGGTGCCCATGGAGCTGACGAAATGGGTGATGGTGCCCTGGGTCTGGCGCCAGATTTCCGGGCCGGTGGTGGTGTAGTGCGCCTCGGGGTTGTCACCGTTGGCGAACTGGTCCAGGACCTTGCCGCGACCTTCGGCTTCCATCTTTTGCGCGAGGTCACGGGCGCCTTCCATGCCCTGCTCCTGGCTGACCAGAATCAGCTCGGCGCCATAAGCTGTCATGGCTGCCTTGCGCTCGGCGCTGGAGTTGTCGGGCATGATCAGGATCATCTTGTAACCCTTGATCGCAGCAGCCATGGCCAAGGCGATCCCGGTGTTGCCCGAGGTCGCCTCGATCAGCGTATCGCCGGCGTGGATCTGCCCGCGCAGCTCGGCGCGGGTGATCATCGACAGCGCCGGACGGTCCTTGACCGAACCCGCCGGGTTGTTCCCTTCGAGCTTGAGCAAAAGGGTATTGCTGGTGGCGCCGGGCAGGCGCTGCAAACGGACCAGCGGAGTGTTGCCGACGCAATCGGCGATGGTTGGGTACTGCAAGGTCATGGCGTATTCGCAATCCAGACTGCGGGGGCGACTATCATACCGGCAAACGTTCCCAGGCCATATCACGCAAAGTGCGGTGCTTATGGCTTATGGGAATAAGCAGATATGTTGCGGTGAACAGGAGGGCCTAATCGCGAGCAAGCTCGCTCCCACAGGGTGCCGGGGTGATCACAGGTTTCGCGGTTCAAGCACGGTCAGTGTAGGAGCGGGCTTGCCCGCGATGGCGTCGGCACTGGCGCTATCAACATCCGCCAACAACCGCATGTTCAGGCGCAACCCGGTTCCGGTGTTCTGTGCCCACAACTGTCCGCCCTGACGCTGCACCGCGTTTCGGGCGATGCTCAAGCCCAGGCCAAACCCACCATCCCCCGGCCGCGAACCGTCGAGTCGGGTGAACGGCAGGAAGATCCGCTCCAGATCAGCTTCCGCCACGCCGCCACCCTGATCCTCCAGCCATAGATGCCAGAAATCTCCATCACGCTGGCCGCCGAGCAGGACAACCCCACCATCAGGTGAATGCCGAATCGCATTGCGCAGAATGTTTTCCAATGCCTGGGCCAGGGTGTTGAGATGACCGCGAACCCAACAGGATGAATCTACGGTGCATTGCAACTGCGTATCGGGCCAACCACTTTCATAGCAGGCGTTCTCCGTGAGCATTTCCCACAGGGCCTGGATCTGGATCGCTTCGTCAGGCAATCGGGTGCGCTCGGTATCGAGCCACGCCAGTTGCAGCGTGTCTTCCACCAGGCGCTGCATGCCATCGACTTCACGGCCGATGCGTTCGCGCAATGGCTCCAGCCCCTGCTCGCTTTCACTGGCCACCCGCAGGCGGCTCAAGGGCGTGCGCAATTCGTGGGACAAGTCGCGCAGCAGTTGCTGCTGCAAGGCCACAGTGCTTTGCAGGCGCTCGGACATGTGATCGAACGCCCTGCCCAACTCGCCCAATTCATCGGAACGATTGGTAGTGCGGCTCGACAGGCGCACATTCAGTTGGTCGGCACGCCAGGCATTGGCCTGTTCACGCAGGCTGTTGAGCGGCACCACCAACAAACGATACAGCCCGACGCACAACAGCAAGGTGAACAATCCCGGAATCACGCCGTTGGTGATCACCCGCCAGAACACCCGGTATCGCCCGGGTACGAAGCGCTTGGGCAACTCGATCACCAGGCTGCCGACGGAGGGGTCACCGGGAAACGGTATGCGCATCCACGGCCGGCCTTTCTTGTGGATGGGCCAATCGAGGCCGCGCAAAAAAGTCAGGCGTTCGACTTCCGTGTCCGTCAGCGATTGGTTGCTCAAGGACTGCAAATCACCGCCGATGACACCGACCCAACCTTTTTCCCGCTGATGCATGCCTTGCAGCCAGTCATCGACACCGGCGCTCTGGCTTTGCTGCCAGGCCTGTTCGGCTTCGGCGGCATAACCGGACAGGGTGCCGCGGGCCTCATCGGAGAGGAACTGGTTACGCTGCTCCATGTAACGGCCCCAGGACCAACTCAGCCAGATCATCAACAGACAGAAAGCGACCAATAGACAGGCCAGTTTCCAGAACAGCGAATGCCTGCCCGGCAAGTTACATGTCATCGGCGGCGCTCAGGATGTAGCCCTTGCCCCAAACCGTACGCACTTCGCGCTCGGTATATCCAATGGCCTTGAGCTTGCGGCGGATCTGGCTGATGTGCATGTCCAGGCTGCGGTCATGGGCCGCGTAACCGCGCTGCAGCACCTGCTGATAAAGGAAGGCTTTGCTCAGTACTTCGTCGGCGCTGCGGTGCAGCGTCTCCAGCAACCGATACTCGCTGCGGGTCAGGCCACCGGCCTGTTCGCCATAAAAGACCTCGAAGCTTTCATCGTCGAAACGCAGGCTGTCCATCGACGGGGCCGGCACTGCGGGCGCGGGTCGGCGGTCGAGTGCCACCCGCCGCAGAATGGCTTCGATGCGCACCCGCAACTCCACCATGCTGAAGGGCTTTGGCAGGTAATCATCAGCCCCCAGGCGAAAGCCGCTGATGCGATCGGCCTCGGCACCGAGGGCAGACATCAGCAACACCGGGGTGGAATGGCTCTGGCGCAATTGGGTCAGTATCGCCAGGCCGTCCATGCCCGGCAGCAGAATATCCATCAACACCACGTCGAATGGTTGCCGGCGGGCAATGTCCAGGCCTTCCTGACCGTTCTGGCACCAGGTCACCTGGAAGCCGCTGCGGTCCAGATGCTCATGAACGTAGGCTCCGAGCACAAGGTCGTCTTCGATGGACAGGATTCGGGGAAGGCCGGCAGTGATGGGAGTCATGACTATCTGCAAATAATTCTCAGTTGAGCGATTATTCAAGATTGCCTCGCCAGGGGCAACCCACCGTTTGTCCCAATTGCCAATGAGTCGTCCGATCCGACGAATGACGGCACCATTTTTACGAAGATTGCCCGCGAGCAAATCGCTACACTGCGCAAGTGGTGCATGGCGGATGCATGTGCAGGCCTATAAATAGCGGGATGCAGGAGAGATGCGTGCTCAAGAAACTGGGAATCAAAGGCCGCGTGCTGTTGCTGACCCTGTTGCCAACCAGCCTGATGGCGTTGGTGCTGGGGGGATATTTTACCTGGATGCAACAGGCTGACCTGCAAACCCAACTCATGCAGCGCGGCGAAATGATCGCCGAGCAGTTGGCTCCACTGACGGCGCCAGCCATGAGCCATCAGGACAACGAACTGCTCGAACGCATCGCCACCCAGGCACTGGAGCAAACCGACGTGCGGGCCGTGACCTTCCTGGCTCCTGACCGCACGCTGCTGGCCCACGCCGGCCCGACCATGCTCAACCAGACACCCTCCGGCAGTGGCACGCAGATGCTGCGCCGCAGTGGCAACGATGCGACCCGCTATCTGCTGCCGGTATTCGGCAAACACCGCAACCTGGCCGGGGACGTGATTCCCGAAGAAGCCGACCGCCTGCTGGGCTGGGTCGAGCTTGAACTGTCCCATAACAGCATGCTGTTGCGCGGTTACCGCAGCCTGTTCGCCAGCCTGATGTTGATCGCGGCGGGGCTCATAGGTGCGGCACTGCTGGCCTTGCGCATGGGTCGCACAATCAATCGGCCATTGAGCCAGATCAAGCAAGCCGTGGCTCAACTCAAGGACGGTCATCTGGAAACCCGCCTGCCGCCACTCGGCAGTCAGGAGCTGGACGAATTGGCCTCCGGCATCAACCGCATGGCCGGCACCCTGCAAAATGCGCAGGAAGAATTGCAGCACAGCATCGACCAGGCCACCGAAGACGTGCGCCAGAATCTGGAAACCATCGAGATCCAGAACATCGAACTGGACCTGGCGCGCAAGGAAGCCCTGGAAGCGAGCCGGATCAAGTCCGAATTCCTGGCCAACATGAGCCATGAAATCCGCACGCCGCTCAACGGCATTCTCGGCTTCACCCACCTGCTGCAAAAAAGCGAGCTCACCCCGCGCCAGCTCGACTACCTGGACACCATCGAAAAATCCGCCGACAGCCTGCTGGGCATCATCAACGAGATTCTCGACTTTTCGAAAATCGAGGCCGGCAAGCTGGTGCTCGACCACATTCCGTTCAACCTGCGCGACCTGCTACAGGACACCCTAACCATCCTCGCCCCGGCTGCCCACGCCAAGCAGCTGGAACTGGTGAGCCTGGTGTACCGGGACACGCCGCTGTCGCTGGTGGGCGACCCACTGCGGCTCAAGCAGATCCTGACGAACCTGGTGAGCAACGCGATCAAGTTCACCCGCGAAGGCACCATCGTCGCCCGCGCCATGCTCGAAGAAGAACACGAAGACACCGTGCAGTTGCGCATCAGCATTCAGGACACCGGCATCGGTCTGTCGAACCAGGACGTACGCGCCCTGTTCCAGGCCTTCAGCCAGGCCGACAACTCGCTGTCGCGGCAACCCGGTGGTACTGGCCTGGGCCTGGTGATTTCCAAGCGCCTGATCGAACAGATGGGCGGTGAGATCGGCGTCGACAGCACGCCGGGGGAAGGGTCGGAATTCTGGATCAGCCTGAGCCTGCCAAAAACCCGCGACGATGCCGAAGACCTGCCCTCGGCACCCTTGCTCGGGCGACGGGTGGCGGTACTGGAAAACCACGAGCTGGCACGGCAGGCGTTGCAGCATCAACTGGAAGACTGCGGCCTCAGCACCACACCGTTCAATACCCTGGAAAGCCTGACCAATGGCGTCACCGCCGCCCACCAGACCGATCAGGCGATCGACCTCGCCGTGCTCGGCATCACCAGCAACGACATGCCGCCGGAACGCCTCAACCAGCACATCTGGGACCTCGAGCATCTGGGCTGCAAAGTGCTGGTGCTGTGCCCGACCACGGAACAGACGCTGTTCCATCTTTCCGTGCCCAACCCCCACAGCCAGCTCCAGGCTAAACCGGCCTGCACCCGCAAGCTGCGACGCTCCCTGTCTGACCTGGTCAACCCGCGGTCTATGCGCAGCGAGCCGGGCGAACTGGTATCCAGCCGTGCCCCGAAGGTGCTTTGCGTCGACGACAATCCGGCCAACCTGATGCTGGTGCAAACCCTGCTCGAAGACATGGGCGCCAAGGTACTCGCGGTGGAAAGCGGTTATGCCGCCGTCAAGGCGGTGCAGAACGAGACATTCGATCTGGTGTTGATGGACGTGCAGATGCCCGGCATGGACGGTCGCCAGAGCACCGAGGCGATCCGCCAGTGGGAAAGCGAACGCCATTGCACGCCGCTGCCGATCGTGGCCCTCACTGCCCACGCCATGGCCAACGAAAAACGCGCGCTGCTGCAAAGCGGCATGGACGACTACCTGACCAAACCGATCAGTGAACGGCAATTGGCGCAAGTGGTGCTGAAGTGGAGCGGCCTGGCGCTGCGCAATCACAGTCCGGAGCGCTCCGGCGATGGGCATGCTGGCACCCATGACCTGTTGGTGCTCGACCACGAGGAAGGATTGCGCCTGGCTGCCGGCAAGGCCGATCTGGCCGCGGACATGCTGGCGATGCTGCTGGCGTCACTGGAGGCTGACCGCGAAGCCATCCGACTGGCTCGGCAAAGCAATGAACACAACGCTCTGGTCGAACGGGTCCATCGCCTGCATGGTGCGACGCGTTACTGCGGCGTACCGCAATTGCGTGCGGCCTGCCAACGCAGCGAAACCCTGCTCAAGCAACAGGACCCGAAAGCCAGCCTGGCACTGGATGAGCTCGACCGGGCAATCAATCGCCTGGCAGCCCAGGCGCGCATAAATGCTTGATGCAGCGCAATCGCGAAGGGCTGCCGGCGAGTTAACCTGAGGACTGTCGAATGCCGGCTTGCTCAACGGCGCAGGCCACCTTCAAGGAGCACCGCATGCGTACGATTCTTTTCAGCAGCCAGAACTACGACCGCGACAGCTTTCTCGCGGCCGGGCAACCGGCCGGCATCGAGCTGCAATTTCAGACTGCGCGCCTGAGCCTCGACACGGTAGCGCTCGCCCAAGGGTATGAAGCGGTCTGCGCGTTCATCAATGATGACCTTGGCGCTGCGGTACTCGAGCGCCTGGCCGCTGGAGGCACACGCCTGATCGCCCTGCGCTCGGCCGGTTACAACCATGTCGACTTGCCGACAGCAAAACGCCTGGGACTGGCCATCGTGCGTGTCCCGGCCTATTCGCCCCACGCCGTTGCCGAACATGCAGTAGCGCTGATCCTCGCACTCAACCGCCGCTTGCCCCGCGCCTACAACCGCACTCGCGAAGGGGATTTCAGACTGCAGGGGCTGACCGGTTTCGATCTGGTGGGCAAGACCGTCGGCGTGGTCGGCACCGGTCAGATTGGTGCCACCTTCGCCAAAATCATGAGCGGATTTGGCTGTCAGTTGCTGGCCTATGACCCCTACCCCAACCCGCAGGTCGAAGCCCTCGGCGCTCGCTACCTGAGCCTGCCGCAATTGCTGGCCGAATCGCAGATCATCAGCCTGCACTGCCCGCTCAACGAGCAAAGCAAGCACTTGATCAACCGCGAGTCCCTGGCGCACATGCAACCGGGCGCGATGTTGATCAATACCGGGCGTGGCGGTCTGGTGGACACCCCGGCACTGATCGATGCCCTGAAAGACGGTCGCCTGGGTTACCTGGGGCTGGATGTGTATGAGGAGGAAGCGCAGTTGTTCTTCGAGGACCGCTCCGACCTGCCGTTGCAAGACGATGTGCTGGCCAGGCTGCTGACCTTTCCTAACGTGATCGTCACCGCGCACCAGGCCTTCCTGACCCGCGAAGCGCTGGACGCGATTGCCGCCACCACATTACGCAACATTGCAGCCTGGACGGCGGGCACCCCGGAAAACCTGGTGACGGGAGACTGAAACGGATCGAAGGTCATCTACCTGCGCGATGCGGCGTACAAGCCCGTGCTAGCATATCGCGCATATTTGGAGGACCCATGGTCGAACACGATTTCCGCTACAGCCTGATGAACCCGCAACACACCCTCACTGAATGCCGCGCCCTGGTGCCGGGGCGCTATCAAGTCACCGGCAACGGTGGTTCGATTCGCAACAATGACGTGCTGGTTGTGACCCTCAAGGGTGCCAAGGACTTGTCCATGCGCCTGACCGTCGAAACGGTTCGCCACCTGATCAACCCGCCCGGCCAATGGGTCGCGGTAGCCAGTGGCCCGGTGTTCGGCGAACTGGCCATCCACACCTGGCAAGTGAACTGTGACAGCTGTGCCAAAGAGCTGAGCTTCGAGTTTGCCGTCGATGCCAAGCTGGGCAACAAGGCCGAAAAGCCTGCCGCCACCGCGCGGATTGCCGAGCTGGGCTGGACCAGCGTTGGCGAGAAACACCTGTGCCCGAAATGCCAGGAGCCTGCGTGATGAAAGGCCTCGCTCTGACCGCCATGGTCGGTGCCGGCCTGCTGGGCTGCGCCGCCGAGCCGGTGCAACTGCAACAGAACCGCAGCTACATTCTGGAGTGGATCGGCGAGCGGCCGTTGATGGACTACAGCCACCTGACCGTCACCCTCGGCGAAGACGGCCGGGCATACGGTAATGGCGGCTGCAACCACTGGTTCGCGCCGTACACCCTCGATGGCGACAAACTGACCTTCGACAAAATCGGCAGCACCCGCAAATTGTGCGCGCCGGCACTGATGGAACAGGAAAAACGCTTCCTTCAGGCCCTGGAAAACGTCCAGCGCTGGGACGTCTCCCCGATCGAGCAGATACGCTTCTGGCCAGCCGAAGGCAAGCCGTTGCGTTGGTGGCTCGAGGAGGGTTGATCGCCCTTTCAGCACGGTGAAACCTGTGGGGAGGGGGCAAGCCCCCTCGCCACAAAAAGCCCCTGACCACAATGAAAACGATCATCTGATCAATTCTTCGCCTGCAACGCCTCAAGCTTCGCCATCACCCCCGCCGCCGTCTGCTCACCCATCAATTGCTCACGCACCTTGCCCTTGTTATCGATGATGTAGGTCACCGGCAATGCTTCGCTGCGCGGCAGCTCGAACAGTTCGGAAGGGTCCTGGGCCAGCACGGTGAACCTGATCCCAAGTTTCTCGCTCGCGTCCTTCAGTTCTTGCCCCTGGACATTGTCGAAGTTGACCCCGAACACACCGATTTTCTTGTCCTTGAGCTGCTCAGCCAAGGCATTCAACTCCGGTATCTCGGTACGGCAAGGCCCGCACCATTCTGCCCAGTAGTTGAGGACCAGCCATTTGCCGTCCAGTCGGTCGGCGGCGATCTTGTGGCCGTCCTGGTCGATGCCATAGTCATTACCGCAGCCCCCCAGCATCAACGCTCCGATGATCGCCAATGCTGCTGCCAGTCGCCTTGTCATGTCGTGTTCCTTGTCAAAAATTGAATGCACCTGCGACCCATCGCCTCTTACGGTTCTGGATTGCGCGCTGCACAGTTAGAATAGCCGCCACCTTACGCAAGATGCGACCCGCTCATGACCGATCTGACGCTTTATCACAATCCGCGCTGCTCGAAATCCCGCGGTGCGCTCGAACTGCTTGAAGCCCGTGGCCTGACCCCGACCGTGGTCCGTTACCTGGACACTCCGCTGGACGCCGCGCAAATCCAGAGCCTGCTGGGCAAACTCGGGATCAGCGCCCGGCAATTGCTGCGCACCGGCGAGGACGAGTACAAGACCCTTGACCTGGCCGACAGCAGCCTGAGCGAAGCGCAATTGATTGCCGCCATCGCCGCCCACCCCAAACTGATGGAGCGACCGATTCTCGAAGTCGGCAACAAGGCCATCATCGGCCGCCCACCGGAGCAGATCCTGGAACTGTTGCCATGAGTGCACCGTACATTCTGGTTCTGTACTACAGCCGCAGCGGCTCGACCAACGAAATGGCCCGGCAGATCGCACGTGGTGTCGAACAGGCCGGGCTTGAGGCCCGCCTGCGCACGGTGCCGGCGATTTCCAGTGAGTGCGAGGCCGTTTCGCCGGAGATTCCCGACGAAGGCGCGCTGTATGCCAGCCTCGACGACCTGAAAAACTGTGCCGGCCTGGCGCTCGGCAGTCCGACCCGCTTCGGCAACATGGCGGCACCACTGAAGTATTTCCTCGACGGCACCAGCAACCTGTGGCTGACCGGCGCCCTGGTGGGAAAACCGGCGGGTGTGTTCACCTCCACCGCGAGCCTGCACGGCGGCCAGGAGACCACGCTGCTGTCGATGATGCTGCCGTTGCTGCACCACGGCATGCTGATCACCGGCCTGCCCTACAGCGAGTCGGCACTGCTGGAAACCCAGGGAGGCGGTACGCCATACGGCGCCAGCCACCACGCCGGCGCCGACGGCAAAAGCGGTCTGGACGCCCATGAAGTGGCGTTGTGCCGCGCGCTGGGTCTGCGCCTGGCCAAGACCGCACAGAAACTGGAGAGCTGAGGTGGCCAAGAAGCCGAAGATCCTGCCCGCCCTCAAATGGCTCGAACCACGCGTCAAGGCGATGCGCGCCATCAGCCTGCTGTGCTTTTTCGGCCTGGTGGGACTGCTGTGTGTTTACTACCTGGCGATTGCCGATCTGCATGGGGCACGCCCCTGGGTGATCCTGTTGATCGAACTGGTGCCACTGCTGATTCTGGCACCGGGGATGATCGTCGGCAGCCCTCGCGGGCATTCGTGGATGTGCTTTGTGGTGAACCTGTACTTCATCAAGGGCGCATTGGCTGCCTATGACCCGAACCGGCAAGTCTTCGGATTGCTGGAAATGGGCGCGAGTCTGGCGGTGTTTTGCTCGGCGCTGTTGTATGTGCGCTGGCGGTATCAGTTGAATCGCAAGCTGGCTGGCGAGGGCGAGATTTCTATCGCCTGACCTGACGCCTTCGCGAGCAAGCCCGCTCCCACATTTGAAATGCGATCAAATGTGGGAGCGGGCTTGCTCGCGAATGGGGCGACGCGGTCTTAATGGTTGACGGTATAAGCCAGCATCATCGAAATCTGGCTCATCGGCCGCCCGCCGCTTTCCTCATGCCACTGGTTGAACACGTCCTGCACCAACGCCAGGTCGCGCAGACTGCTCGGCACCTTGTCGATGATGTCCTGCGCATTCAGCGCCGCCACTACGTCATAGCTCGGTACAAAGGTGTCCTTGCCGATCATCCGCAAGAAGCGCGGGGCTGACAGCCCGCCCAACTGATGTCCACGTTTTTTCAGGAAGGTCCAGAGCCCGACGATATCGGTCACCGGCCAGTCGGCGATGAGCGCGCCGAAGCTGCCCTTTTCATGGGCCACGTCCAGTATGAACTGCGCATTGCGCGGCACGCTCTTGAGCTTGCCCAAGTGACGGATGATCCGCGTGTCCTGCATCAGGCGCTCAAGGTGCTCGGCGCTCATCAGCACGACTTTTTCCGGGTCGAACCTGAAGAACACTTCTTCGAAGGCCGGCCACTTGGCATCCACCAGGCTGTGCTTGAGCCCGGCGCGGAACACCCGTAGCGCCATCATCGAGAGGTAGCGATCGTCGCTGATCTTGCGCAGTTGCGCGGGAGTCTTGGGAACGGGCAGATGGGCTTCCAGTTCAGCTGCCGAACCGAAGCGGTTCAAGCAGTACTCATTCAGCCACTTGTAGTCGCGCATGCCCTCTCCTGAGGTAAACGAAAAACCTGTGGGAGCGGGCTTGCTCGCGAAGACGTAGTGTCAGCCAACATCAATGCTGAAGACACACCGCTTTCGCGAGCAAGCCCGCTCCCACAGTTTGGTCAGAGGTTGACCACGTTGACGAAGCGCGATGCGGCGCTTTCGTCGATCTTGAGGCTGGTGAAGTCGAACAGGTTGCGATCCGCCAGTTGGGACGGGATCACGTTCTGCAGGCTACGGAAAATGCTCTCGGTACGGCCCGGGGTCTTGCGTTCCCAGTCCAGCAGCATTTCCTTGACCACCTGACGCTGCAGGTTCTCCTGGGAACCGCAGAGGTTGCACGGAATGATCGGGAATTGCTTGAAGTCCGAGTAGGCCTGGATGTCTTTTTCGTTGCAGTAGGCCAGCGGGCGGATCACCACATTACGACCATCGTCGGCGCGCAGTTTTGGTGGCATGGCCTTGAGCGAACCGTTGAAGAACATGTTCAGGAAGAACGTTTCGACGATGTCGTCGCGATGGTGACCGAGGGCCATCTTGGTCGCGCCGATTTCATCGGCGAAGGTGTAGAGCGTTCCGCGACGCAGGCGCGAGCACAACGAGCAGGTGGTCTTGCCTTCCGGGATCAGCTCCTTGACTACCGAGTAAGTGTCTTTCTCGACGATGTGGTACTCGATCCCCAGTTCCTTGAGGTAGGCCGGCAGCACGTGCTCCGGGAAACCCGGCTGCTTCTGGTCCATGTTCACGGCCACGATCTCGAACTTGATCGGCGCGACCTTCTGCAAGTGCATCAGCACATCGAGCATGGTATAGCTGTCCTTGCCACCGGACAGGCAGACCATGACCTTGTCGCCGTCTTCAATCATGTTGAAATCGGCAACTGCCTCACCGGCCAGTCGGCGAAGGCGCTTTTGCAGTTTGTTCTGGTTGACCGTGAGAGTGCCCATGACGCGAAATCCGTGAGGTGTGACGAAAGGCCGGCATTTTACGCAAAAACGCCTCAGGGGCGAAGTGCCTCGCCAAAAGGGCTGTTCGCCACAGACCCTGCGGCGATTAACAACTGCGTTTACAGCGCGATTTGCTCTAAAGCCCTTACTCCCTCTGAGGAAACTCCTCCCTATACTGCGACATAAGGTCACATACAAATTCAGACCTATGACTTGCTTGGCCGCATTGGCCCGTAGGCGCTCCACTGGGGGGCGACGGTAAAAACAAGAGGAGTGACTGGCATGATCCATCACGTAGTGGGGCTCTTCACCCACCCTGACCAAGAATGGAAAGAAATCCGTGGCGACCAGGAGGAAAGCATCAGCCACATGTACCTGACCCATACGCTGATCCTGGCGGCGATCCCCGCCGTGTCTGCCTTTATTGGCACCACACAGGTCGGCTGGGTCATCGGCAATCGACCTCCCGTAATGCTGACCGTAGAAAGCGCGATATGGATGACGATCATGTCGTACCTGGCGATGCTCGGTGGTGTGGCCGTAATGGGCGCCTTCATCCACTGGATGGCCCGCACCTATGACGCCAACCCAAGCCTGGCCCGCTGCATTGCGTTTGCCACCTACACCGCTACACCGCTGTTCATCGGCGGTCTCGCCGCCTTGTACCCGCACCTGTGGCTGGGGATGATCGTCGGTACCGCAGCGATCTGCTACACGGTGTACTTGCTGTATGTGGGCTTGCCGACATTCATGAACATTCCATCTGACGAGGGCTTCCTGTTTTCAAGTTCGGTGCTCGCCGTAGGCCTGGTGGTGCTGGTCGCCATCATGGCGTTCACAGTAATTGTCTGGGGACTCGGCGTGGGCCCGGTCTACACCAGTTAGCCGCTCATCACTGAAAATCAGAACTGCCGACAAAGGCCGCCGCAAGGCGGTCTTTTCATTCTTCAGCAACGAGAACGCACACGACCATTCGGCAACCTGGTGATTCGCAAGGTCCGAGGGTTGCGGCATACTCGACCGCTCTGGAGATCCATCAAGCATGCCCGAGCAACTCAATACCCGCGTCGAAGACTGTTTCCAACTAGCCGAATCCTTTTTTAAACGACCTTTCAAGCGCCCCGTGGTGAGCCTCAAGCTGCGCGGGCAAAAAGCCGGTGTCGCGCATTTGCACGAGAACCTGCTGCGCTTCAACCCGCAGCTGTACCGGGAAAATACCGAAGATTTCCTCAAGCAGACCGTGGCCCATGAAGTCGCGCACCTGATCGCCCACCAACTGTTCGGCGACCGCATCCAACCCCATGGTGAAGAGTGGCAACTGATCATGCGCGGCGTGTACGAACTGCCGCCCAACCGCTGCCACACCTATGACGTCAAACGCCGCAGCGTGACCCGCTACATCTACAAGTGCCCGTGCGTCGACAGCGACTTCCCGTTTTCGGCACAGCGCCACAGCCTGGTTCGGCAGGGACGGCGGTATTTGTGTCGGCGGTGCCGCAATACGTTGGTGTTCAGTGGCGAGATGCGGGTCGAGTAGTTGGATTTTCGGTGTTTGTGCTGCCGCTATCGCGAGCAAGCTCGCTCCCACAGAGAATCTGTGGCGTGACACAAACCCAGTGTGGGAGCGAGCTTGCTCGCGATGGCGGCCTGACAGGCACTAAAGAATCACCTTGGCCCGCCGCAACTGCTCGATCCGCTCAGCACTGAACCCCAACTCTCCCAACACCTGATCCGTATGCTGCCCCAGCGCCGCGCCAATATGCCGGGGCTCCGGCAAACCTTGCGAAAACTTCAACGGGCACGCCATCTGCGCCTGGGTCGAGCCATCGCCACGAGGTACGTCGGCCACCAACTCCCGCGCCTGCAACTGCGGATGACCGAGCGCTTCTCCCAGGCTCAACACTGGCTCGACACACGCATCCAGCTCTGCGAACAGCGCGCGCAACTCGGCAAAGTCATGCTTTTCGAATTCGAGCTTCAGCGCGTCTTTAAGCTGTTTCTGATGCGCCGGTTGCGGTGACAGGCCGAGGCCGGCCAATTCCTCCAGACCCAATGCCGTGCACAACTGTTTCATGAAGACCGGCTCCAGGCTGCCCACCGACAGCCAGCGCCCATCCCGGGAGCGGTAGTAATCGTAGAAACTGCCGCCATTGAGCACCTGGTTTTCCGGTCCCGGCTCGACGCCGCAGGCCAGATACCCGGCACCGGCCATCGCATTGAGGCTGAACGCGCAGTCGGTCATGCTGACATCCAGGTGCTGGCCCTGCCCGGTTTGCTGTCGGGCGATGACTGCCGCCAGCAAGCCAATCACCCCGTGCAGCGAACCACCGGCGACATCCGCCACCTGCATGCCCAACGGCAACGGCCCAGTGTCGGCACGGCCGGTGTAACTCGCCAGCCCGGACAGGGCCAGGTAGTTGATGTCATGACCGGCGCGGTCCTTGTAGGGGCCCGTCTGGCCATAGCCGGTGATCGACACATAAATCAGTCTCGGATTGATCGCCTTCAGGGCTTCGTAACCCAGGCCCAGACGCTCCATGACACCCGGACGGAACTGCTCGAGCACAATGTCGTAGTCCTGCAGCAACGACCTGATCACCTCCAGCGCCTCAGGCTGCTTGAGATCCAGGGCCAGGCTGCGCTTGTTGCGATTGAGATAGGCATGACTGGCTGACACACCTTGATCGTGGGGCGGCAACACCCGCAGCAAATCCATGCGGGTCGGCGATTCGATGCGCAGCACTTCGGCGCCCATGTCCGCCAGCAGCAACGAGGCGAACGGCCCCGGTAGCAGTGTCGAGAAATCCAGAACCTTGAGTGATGCCAGTGGACCGAGCATAAGTGTTCTCCAGTGCGATCCTCCAAGCCTAGGCAGCCGAGAACATCGCAGCAATCACCTGATGCGTCACTGGCGGTGACCGTTGCGCTCAAATCGCAGGCATGAAAAACCCGCCGAAGCGGGTTTTTCATTGCAGGCCGAGTTTCTGTTGAGCGTTTACTTGACGCTGGCCGGGGCTGGGCCTTCGGCCACGCCCAGGTCGTCTACTTCACGCTCGTCGGAGATACCGCGACCGCCGGAAGCCAGTTCGACTTGCAGCGTGTCTTCGTCCAGCTCTTTCACCCACTTGGCCACGACCAGGGTCGCAACAGCGTTACCCACCAGGTTGGTCAGGGCACGGGCTTCGGACATGAAGCGGTCGATACCGAGGATCAGCGCCAAGCCGGCAACCGGCAGGTGGCCCACGGCGGACAGGGTGGCAGCCAACACGATGAAGCCACTACCGGTCACACCGGCGGCGCCCTTGGAGGACAACAGCAGCACCAGCAGCAAGGTGATCTGGGCAGTGAGGTCCATTGGGGTGTCAGTCGCCTGAGCGATGAACACAGCGGCCATGGTCAGGTAGATCGACGTACCGTCGAGGTTGAACGAGTAACCAGTCGGGATCACCAGACCCACAACGGATTTCTGTGCACCCAGGCGTTCCAATTTGATCAGCATGCGTGGCAGAGCGGATTCCGAAGAGGAAGTGCCCAGCACGATCAGCAGTTCTTCACGGATGTAGCGAATCAATTTGATGACGCTGAAACCGTGCGCGCGGCAGATGGCACCCAGTACCAGGAGCACGAACAGGATGCAGGTGATGTAGAAGCAGATCATCAACTGGCCCAGTTGCACCAGCGAACCGACGCCGTAGGCACCGATGGTGAACGCCATCGCACCGAACGCACCGACTGGAGCGAGCTTCATGATCATGTTGATGATGTTGAACATCACGTGAGCAAAGCGATCGATGAAGTCCAGCACCGGCTTGCCGTAGGCACCCAGGCGATGCAGGGCGAAACCGAAGATCACCGAGAACATCAGCACTTGCAGGATGTCGCCGTTGGCGAACGCGCCGACGATGGTGTTCGGGATCACGTTGAGGACAAAGGCAATGATGCTTTGGTCTTTACCAGCCGAGATGAAGCCAGCGATTTTGCTGGTATCCAGGGTCGATACGTCGATGTGCATGCCGGCACCCGGTTGCACGACGTTGACCACGACCAGGCCGATCAGCAAGGCAAGGGTGGACACGATTTCGAAGTACAGCAGCGCATAGCCGCCGGTCTTGCCGACCGATTTCATGTTCTGCATGCCGGCGATACCACTGACGACGGTACAGAAGATGATCGGCGCGATGACCATTTTGATCAGTTTGATGAACCCGTCACCCAGCGGTTTGAGGGCTACACCGGTCTGCGGGTAGAAGTGACCGAGCAAAATGCCGATAGCGATGGCAACGATCACCTGGAAGTACAGGGATTTATACAGTGGCTGACGAGTCGTCATTGCAAAGTTCCTCAAAGGTGCCCGGTGACAACATCCAGCTGTTGCCCGCAACACCGCGATTGCGAACCCTCCTGCACTGGAGGGATTTGTTTTTTCGAGCTGCGCAACGGCAGGCATCTGCTCGTTGTATCGCAAGGCCCGTGCCACCTTCCGTAAAACCCCCTGCAAGCCTTTTTATATCTGGGGTTGCAGCGAATTCCCTGTCACCGAACGGCTACAAGCATGTGGCGGATTTCCGCCCCTGCACTGAAAGTCGTCCTGCAATTTGGCGGATATCCGCCCTGTTCACGCCCGCGGCGCGCAGCTAACATCCGTCGATCAACGGTCAGATCTGCTGCCATGCGCGAACGTACCATCGCCAGTCACTTCGCCCGCGCCGCCCTGTGTGGTGCGCGTCGGCACGGCTACGACTATTCGGGCTTGCTACAGCAACTGGGAATCAGCCCCGAGTTGCTGGACGAACCCCGGGCACGCATCGCTCCGGAGCAATTCACCCAACTGATCCAGGCGTTATGGCTGGCACTGGACGACGAGTACCTCGGGTTCGGGCAAGCCCCAAGCAGGCCGGGCAGCTTCGCAATGATGTGCCATGCCGTGATTCACTGCCGCAGCCTGGATAAGGCACTCCATCGCGGCTTGTTGTTTTACAGCCTGTTCCCCGGGGCGCCGCGTTTGACCCTGAGCCGCGAAGATGAATGGGTGCGCCTGAGCCTGGACGACTCGCAGCTCTGGGACCCGGATCATTTCCTCAGTGAAAGCCTGCTGGTGATCTGGCACCGTTTCGGCAGCTGGCTGATCGGCCAGCGCATTCGCCTGGAACAGGCCACGTTCAGCTACCCCCGGCCGGAACACGGCGCCGAGTACGACCTGCTGTTTTCCTGTCCGCTTGAGTTTTCCAGGCCCCAGAGCAGCCTGTTGTTTCACAGCCGCTACCTGGCCATGCCGTTGTTGCAGGATGAACGCACCCTCAAGCATTTCCTCGAACGCTCCCCCGCCGACCTGCTCTCGCGCCCGGACGATGGCGACAGCTTGAGCAGCCGCCTGCGGCGCTTGCTCAGTCGCGACAGTTCACACTGGCCCGACCTGGAAGCCGTGGCCGCCCACCTGCACATCAGCCCGCAGACCTTGCGCCGGCATTTGCGGGAAGAGGGTTCGAGCTTTCAGGAATTGAAGGACCAGTTGCGCCGGGACATCGCGATTTATCACCTGAGCCGCGCCGACCTGTCGTTGCAACAGATCGCCGAGCAGTTGGGGTTTTCCGAGCCATCGGCGTTTCACCGGGCGTTCAAGAAATGGACGGGGCTAACGCCGGGGGCTTATCGGGCGCAGGAGAACTGAATTTTCAGCACCCGCGTTACACCCCGTCCAGATTTGGCGAACGCTTACCCTGGAGGCGGGATGATCAGTGACAGGCCAGGGTAAATTTTGTCTGGATGATCCAGCACCGACCTGTTCGCATTAAAGATCAGTAGGTATTTGGCAGCATCGCCATAAAACTCTCTGGCAATTGTGGACAATGTATCGCCCCTTACCACCACATACATATTCAACTGACTGACCGGCGCAATCGCCAGTGTGGCCGGTGACTCGAAGTCCACATCGCCCAGCAGGTTCACTTGTCCGATGAACCGGCCAAGATTATTGGCCGTGGTCGCATGTATGTCATGCATCAGCACAATGGAATTCTTTCTTTTCCTTACTTGCTCAACACCATGGGATACCCAGCCCCCCGGTTGGTAGTTGCTGCTCCAGTCCAGGGTATCCACGCTCCAGAGAACCTGCCGGTACCCCAACTCGGCGACAGTGCGATCGACCATCGCGTCGTGAGCGCCATAAGGCGGCCTCATGATCAGGTCCGGCTGCTGGTAGGGAGTCAGCGCCTGCTCCGTCATTTTGACTTGATCGATGATGGTGTCTTTGTCCTGGCCGACCAGTCTTAGATGATCGTAAGTGTGATTGCCGATCCGGTGCCCTTCGCCCAGGATGCGCTTGATACGCTCGCCATGCCTGGCAACCAGATTGCCAACAATAAAAAACGTTGCCTTGATATCAAACAGCTCCAGTGTTTCCAGCACGGTTTCGGTCTGGGCTTGCCGAGGACCGTCGTCAAACGTCAGCCAAACTTTCTTCCTTTCCATCCTTATCTCCTTTGGTGGCTTGTAACGCTTCAGCCCCTATCCACTCATGCGAGCAACACAGACTCTGCGTGTGCATGTCGTCAATAAGGCGAGGCTTATTACTTGCCACCAAACGGCTGAACGCCAACAAAACATTGTTGCCGGTCGTTTAACGCTTGATGCCTGTAGCCCGAAAAGACTGCTATCAAATACCCGTTCACACCGCCGGAAAATAAATCCGGAACGCCGCTCCGCCCATCGGTGAATCCCCCAGGGTCAGCTGGGCGTGGTAGCTCTCGATGATGTCCTTGACCACCGCCAGGCCGATACCCTGCCCCGGGTGCTGGCGGTCCAGGCGTTCTCCGCGCTCGAGAATCCGTGCGCGCTGATCCTGTGGTACGCCAGGGCCGTCGTCCTCGACACACAACTGCGTGCCGCTGAGGGTTTCACGCACACTGATGCGTATTTCGCCCAGGCACAGGCGATAGGCGTTTTCCAGCAGATTGCCCATCATTTCCAGCAGGGCACCCTGCTCGATCGGTACGTAACATGGGTCGGGCAAATCGAACGCGACGTGTACGCGCTTGTCGCGGTAAACCTTGTCCAGCGTGTCACACAAGCTTTTCAGTACCGGCCGCAAATGCACCTGATGACGTACCAGGCCGCTTTTGCGCAGGCTGGCGCGCTGCAACTGGTAGCTGATCTGCTGGCTCATGCGTTCGATCTGGGTTTGCAGCACCCAGGCCTGATCGCGATCCTCGGGACGCTGGGCCATGTCTTCACTGACGCCTTGCAGCACCGCCAAGGGCGTTTTCAGGCTATGAGCCAGGTCGTCGAGGGAATCACGATAGCGACTGCGCTGCTCACGCTCACTATGCAGCAAACGGTTGAGGGAACCGGTCAGGCGCAGCAACTCCCGGGGATGTTCCTCACTGAGGCTTTCGCGGGTGCCACCTTCGATCTGGTCCAGTTCCTGGCTCAAGCGCCGCAATGCCTGCAAGCCCCAGGTCAGGCCGATCCACAGCAACGCCAGCAGCACCAGCAGTGCCGCGCCAAAACCCAGATAGAGATTTTCCCGCAGACCTTCGAGGGTCAGTTCGTACTCGCGAACCGGCTGCAACGCCACGATGCTGAAGGCTGCACTTTTGCCGCCGAGCAACTTGACCTCGACGTCGTAGACGAAGAACTCCTGGCCATTGGCTTCGCGGATCCGCGCAAACTCGCTGCCACGTCCGTCATAGCGCGGCTTGTAGTTGATGCGTTCTTCCTGGGTCGCCTTCGAACGCCAGACCAGTTGTCCTTCACGGTCATAGATATAGCCGAGCAATCGGCTGTCGGTGAGATTGAAGCGCTCGTCGGGCAATTGCGCTGGCATCTGCAGGCTGTTGTTCTCCACCCGGGCGGCCGAGATCAGCGTGGTCACGTCGGATGCCAGACGCTGCTCGATGGAGTCCTGCAGCGCCAGGCTGAAGGCACCCTGCATCGCAGGCAGCAACGCCAGCATGAACAACACCGCCAACAGCGTGGCGGCGAGCATCAAGCGTATGCGCAGCGAACGGATCAAGTGCAACGCTCGTTGAACAGGTAGCCCAGGCCGCGCACGGTGTCGATCGGTTTGAACCCGCCCGGCCCCTCCAGTTTGCGGCGCAGACGGCCGACCAGCACCTCGATCACATTCGGATCACGCTCGTCGTCATCCGGGTAGAGCTGTTCCATCAAGCGATCCTTGGGCACCACTTGCTGATGGTGACGCATCAGGTATTCGAGAATGCGGTACTCATACGCAGTCAGTGCCAACGGCTGATCGTCGAGGGACGCCTGCTTGCGGTTCAGATCCAGCAGTAACGGGCCAGCGACGATGGTCGACTGGGTGAAACCGCTGGAGCGTCGCAGCAAGGCATTCAGGCGGGCCTCCAGTTCTTCGAACTGAAACGGCTTGACCAGATAATCATCGGCGCCGGCGGCCAGGCCTTCGACCTTGTCCTGCCAGTTACCGCGCGCAGTGAGGATCAGGATCGGGAAGGTTTTGCCACTTGAGCGCAACTGCCGGATCAGGTCGAGCCCGCTAATGCCCGGCAGACCGAGGTCGATCACCGCCAGGTCAAAGTTGAACTGGGCTGTCTGGTACAGCGCCTCCTCGGCGTTGGCCACGGACTCGACCACGTGGCCGCTCTCCGTCAGGCGGGTTTGCAGGTGATGACGCAGCAGCGCTTCATCTTCGACGACCAGCAATTTCATATTGCTCTCCCGGGCAAATCAACATCTCCATAGGCGCAACGTCGCACCTCAAGAGCTAACATGGCAACGCCGGATCAGTCACTCAGGCTGATCCGGCGCAGGCCGTTCACGAAACGCTTGTCAGAAAGCGTAGTTGGCGGACAGGTAAGTCTGGGCGCTGCTGGTCAGGTCCAGCGAACCCTGCTTGCTGCCGCCGCGCTCACTCATCTCGGTGCTGGCGTTGCTGCGCAGGTAACGGTAACCCAGTTCAACCGAGGTGTTTTGCGAAACCTGTTGCAGCACACCCACTTGGCCACCGATGGCGTAGCCGATATCACTGTCGCGGCTGAAGCCTGGCGACTCCTGAGTCATTTTGGTCAGGCCGGCCGTGGCGCCACCGAACAGCCTGGTGCTAGCGCCCACCGGGTAGAACAGATCGTAGCTGCCCAGGAGATTTTCCTGACGCAGTTTAATGCCGTTGTGCGAGCCCGACACATTGTCGTAAGTGGCGTAGTAGCGGCCCTTGGTGTTTTGCTGGCCCAGACGAACACCCCAGGTGGTGTCCTTGCCGATTACGCCATCGGCGTTCGGGTGATTGAGGTTGTCGTTCAGGGCGTGGGATTTTTTAACCTTGTCGCTGGTCTGTCCAAGAGTAAGGCTGGCGAAGTTGTCGTCGGACGCGAAAGCTGCGGTGCTTGCGCTCAGAACCGTGAATGCCAGAAGCAGTTTTTTGAATCCAGTCATTGGGGAGTTTCCTCATGTGCCGATTGTTTTTTGGGTACGAGGCAAGGTTACGCACCGCGCCCTGAACTCCCCCTGAACGCACCCTGAACCTGGGCTGAACCGACCCGCCCCGAATATTTCGACACGTTTCAGCAGCAGATCCGACCATGCAATGGAAAAGGCGGGCACCGACTACCAACTCGTCAGAAGCTTTGCACTACCCAGCCTCAAGCCAACCCGGCAAAATGCCAGATATGAACTCAACCCCCGCCCTGCCCGTCTGCTGCACGCCCCTCGATGACCATTGGCCGCTGCCGTTTGCGCTGCCCGATACGGTCCTGCTGAGTACTCATTTCGATAGCGCCCGACTGGACAGCGATGACTTCCAGCGCAGCGCTGTCGAAGCGCCGGCGAGCATCCAGCGCTCGGTGGCCAAACGGCAGGCGGAATTTCTCGCCGGGCGAGTGTGTGCCCGGGCCGCGTTACAGCGACTGGAAGGCTTGAGTTTCATTCCGGCCATCGGTGAAGACCGGGCACCGGTCTGGCCTGCTCATATCACTGGTTCGATCACCCACAGCACTGGCCGGGCCGCAGCGATCGTGGCGAACAAAAGCCATTGGCGCGGCCTGGGCATGGACCTGGAAAACCTGCTCAATGCCGAACGGGCCGAACGCCTGGCCGGGGAAATCCTCAATCCGCCGGAGCTACAGCGCATGGCGGCCGGTGATCACGATCAACGGGCGCTGCTGGTCACCCTGACATTCTCGGTCAAGGAAAGCCTGTTCAAGGCGCTCTATCCGATCGTTCAGCAACGCTTTTATTTCGAACACGCCGAAGTGCTGGAGTGGCGTGAGTCGGGTGAGGTGCGGTTGCGACTGCTCACCGATCTGTCCAGCGAATGGCGCAATGGCACCGAGCTGGATGCGCAGTTCGGGGTCAAGGACGGGCAGTTGCTGAGTCTGGTCAGCATCAAGGCCTGAAGTATTTGGCGCCTGTCAGGCCGCCATCGCGAGCAAGCTCGCTCCCATAAGGGATCCAGTGTGGGAGCGAGCTTGTTCGCGATGGGGCCGCAACAGACAACACAAGGCTCAACGCTTTTCCTGATTGCGCGGCCAGCTCAGACTGAAGCACGCCCCGCCCAGGCTCTTGCTCTTGCCGATCAACGCGCGCCCGCCATGCCAATGGATGATGCGCCGCACAATGGACAGGCCTAACCCATGGCCTCCAGACGCGCGGGTACGGCTGTCGTCGAGACGCAGGAACGGCGTAAAGATCTTTTCCCACGCCGACTCCGGCACACCCGGCCCGTCATCCTCGATATCCACTCGGCATCGCTGCTGCCCCACTTGATAGCTGATGGTTACCCGTGATTGCGCGTGGCGCATGGCATTAGTCACCAGGTTCTGGATCGCCCGATGCAGATAGCGCGGTTCAGCCTCGACCCAGGCGTCGTCGTTATCGGCAGCCGATAGACACAAGCCCCGTTGCACCGTGACGTCGGCGCGCAACGGCGCCAGTTCTTCGATCACCTGATCGACCAAGGCATCCAGATCGATCCGCTGAAAGTTCAGTGCCGGCGAGCCCTGCTCCAACCGCGCGTAAGTCAGCATCTCGTCCACCAGCCGGTCGAGGTCCTCGATGTCGTGGTCCATGCCCTGGCAGTATTTTTCCAGGGCTTGCGGTGTGGTGGCCGAGCCGATCATCTCCAGGCCAAAGCGCAGGCGTGCAACCGGCGTGCGCAATTCGTGGGACACCGCACGCACCAGTTCGCGCTGGATCGCCAGCAACTGCTGCAAGTGTTCGGCCATGCCGTTGAACGCCGAGGCCAGCCGTCCCACCGAGTCCGCGCCGCGCGCCGGCACACGGGTTTCCAGGCTGCCTTTGGCAATGCGCGTGGCGGCGGCTTCCAGTCCACGCAAGCGTCGCTCCAGCTGACGCACCAACAGATAGACGATCAAACCGATCAGCGTCAGGCCCAGCGCGGCGATCAACACCAACCACTCCGGCGGATAAGGATTCATCTGATACAAAGGGCCGATTTCCAGGACCCACGGCGTGCCCACCATGCCGGCAAATACCCGGATCGAATCCCCCCCCTTGCCCAGCGCCATCACCGTATCGCCCTCGGATACCCGACGGCTCTGGTCTTCATCCATGTCCGCCTCGTCAACCGTGACCAGGCGCAGATCGAAGCCGAAACCCTTGCTTTCCTTCAATTGCGCCAGGCGCAAGGGTTGGTCGGCGACCGGGGTGCGCACCAGTTCATCGGTCAACAGGTAGATGGTCGCCCGGGCCAGTTGCTCGCTGATCTGCTGCACTTCCCCTGTGAGCATCAAC
Organism: Pseudomonas sp. GW823-FHT06E10; assembly: GCF_058794995.1. Lineage (NCBI taxonomy): Bacteria > Pseudomonadati > Pseudomonadota > Gammaproteobacteria > Pseudomonadales > Pseudomonadaceae > Pseudomonas > Pseudomonas sp. GW823-FHT06E10. Next base: position 57,297 of record NZ_JBXAHJ010000002.1, read on the forward strand.
TGTTCCTTGTCGCTGACCAGCTTGTAGACCTTCGCTGCGTGCGGCCCGGTCTGTTCCACCAGTGCCTGACCGCGCAACACACGGGTGCGCTGGGTCAGGTCGAGGTCGGTCTCGGCAAAGGTTTTCAGCGCCAGCGGAATCCCCAGCAGCCGCTCCCACACCAGCAAGGCCCGATGTCGTTCGGTCTGGTTCATCGGTTGCAGGTTGTCGGCCATCAGCGAGAACGTGCCGTGGGCCAGGCGCTCGCGGTATTGCTCGCTGCGCACCTCATTTAGCAGGTGCAACGCCAGCACACCGAGCACCGCCACCAGAATCAGCGCGGCGCACATGCCGCCATAGATACGCAGGAAGATCGAGTTCACAGGGACGGATCTACGCAAGCCTCGGGAACGAACAGATAGCCTTTGCTGCGCACGGTCTTGATCAGCCGTGGATGCTCCGGGTCATCGCCGATCTTCGGGCGGATGCGCGAGATGCGCACATCGATGGAGCGGTCCTGACCGTCATAGCCAATGCCCCGCAGCGCGGTGAAGATCTCTTCCCGGGAAAGGATACGCCCGGCATTGGCCACCAGTAGCCAGAGCAGGTCGAATTCGGCGCTGGTCAGCTCGATGCCGTTGCCCTGCAGCCAGGCTTCGCGCAAGGCGTTATCGACGATCAGCGGGCCGAACTGTAGACGCCGCTGTTTTTCCGGGGCGACTTCGGGCGTTTCGCTACGGCGCAGCAGTGCCTGGATGCGCGCCAGCAGCAGGCGCGGGCGTACCGGTTTGCAGACGTAGTCGTCAGCCCCCAGGTCCAGGCCGAGAATTTGGTCAGTGTCATCGGTGCGGGCAGTGAGCATCAGGATCGGGCCGTCATATCGGGCGCGGACCTTGCGGCAAATGCTCAGGCCATCTTCACCGGGGAGCATCAGGTCGAGGATCACCAGGTCCGGTTGTTCCTTGATAATGCGATTCGCAGCGAGCGCACCATTGCCTTCGATCGATACACGCAGGCCATTGGCTTCCAGGTAATCGCGGGTCAGTTCGGCTAGTCGCTGGTCGTCCTCCACAATCAATACCTGCCAGGCTTCTTGCTCCACGGGTGACCTCTGCTTGCCAAAAACACTAATAAGGAAGGATCCGCCCCTCTTTTTGTAATGATTCGGGGGGATAAATATGTATACACACTGGGCCGATTGTATAAACGCCGCCCGTCGAGAACACAAGCGGGTAAATGCGTTCGGACAACAGGGTTTTTTGTGATAGGGTTCGCGCCCTTAAAAATCCGCCCGAGCGTTTTCGATGGTTGAAAATCGCTGAAAAAAGGTCCGGTCCAGCAGCGTCGCGGCCTACACGCCGGTTACCTCTTTCACACACAATTTACGCACAGGTTTATCCACAGGCAGTACGTTGCAATCGCCCCCCAAAACGCATTATCTTGTACCCCGGCGCTAAAAAACCCCTAGATGTAGGGTTTTGCGCGAAAAACCAAACACAAACCAGACACCAATTTCAAGCGCTTTTATTGCCTCTGTCCGGTTGAACCATACGTATTTTTGAAAGACCAAACCGCGCGTGCGGATGGCTACTGTATTTCGGCCCCGAGTGGTCAAAACGGTACGGGTGTTGCAGTCCCAACTGTCACCCTCAAAGGACTCCGGTCTCAGGCCCAAGGCGTGAGACCAAAGACTTCGGCATGGAAGCGGCGCCCTATAGCCCCCTTCCTACTGTCCCGAAGTTGTTATGCCCGGCGCTCGCCGGTTGTAGTGCTTCAGGACGGAACGGTGGGCACCGTGATGGTGCCCAAACAAACATAGAGAATGTGGAGACCCCCCCCCATGCAAACCGACACAACTCGCGAGAACCCGCAGGGCACCTTGCCGCAGGCCGCTGATTCGAATTCGGATCTGTCCGCCACCGCGCCAGGCCAACTGCGTGTGATCAAGCGCAACGGCACTGTCGTTCCCTACACCGATGACAAAATCACCGTCGCCATCACCAAAGCGTTTCTCGCAGTTGAAGGCGGCACCGCCGCTGCCTCGTCGCGAATCCACGACACCGTTGCCCGCCTGACCGAACAGGTCACCGCGACCTTCAAGCGTCGCATGCCATCGGGCGGCACCATCCACATCGAAGAAATCCAGGACCAGGTCGAACTGGCCCTGATGCGTGCCGGCGAGCAGAAAGTCGCCCGCGACTACGTAATCTACCGTGACGGTCGTTCGAAAGAACGCGCTGCCCACGCCCCGGCCGAGGAAGCGGTCAACGCTCACCCGTCGATCCGCATCACCCGCGCCGACGGCAGCCTGGCGCCACTGGACATGGGTCGCCTGAACACCATCGTCACCGAAGCGTGCGAAGGCCTGGAAGAAGTCGACGGCGACCTGATCCAGCGCGAAACTCTGAAGAACCTGTACGACGGCGTGGCCCTGACCGACGTCAACACCGCCCTGGTAATGACTGCCCGCACCCTGGTTGAACGCGAGCCGAACTACTCTTTCGTGACCGCGCGCCTGCTGATGGACACCCTGCGTGCCGAAGGCCTGGGCTTCCTCGGTGTAGCCGAGAGCGCCACTCACCACGAGATGGTCGACCTGTACGCCAAGGCGCTGCCGGCCTACATCGCCAAAGGTATCGAATACGAGCTGCTGAACCCTGAGCTGGCCAATTTCGACCTGGAAAAACTCGGCAAGGCGATCAACCACGAGCGCGACCAGCAGTTCACCTACCTGGGCCTGCAAACCCTGTACGACCGTTACTTCATCCACAAGGACGGTATCCGTTTCGAACTGCCGCAGGTGTTCTTCATGCGCGTGGCCATGGGCCTGGCGATCGAAGAGAAAGACCGCGAAGCCCGTGCCATCGAGTTCTACAACCTGTTGTCGTCCTTCGACTACATGTCGTCGACCCCGACCCTGTTCAACGCCGGCACCCTGCGTCCACAGCTGTCGAGCTGCTACCTGACCACCGTGCCGGATGACCTGTCGGGCATCTACCACGCGATCCACGACAACGCCATGCTGTCCAAGTTCGCCGGCGGCCTGGGCAACGACTGGACGCCAGTCCGTGCACTGGGTTCGTACATCAAGGGCACCAACGGCAAGTCCCAGGGCGTTGTACCGTTCCTCAAAGTAGTGAACGACACCGCCGTCGCCGTTAACCAGGGTGGCAAGCGCAAAGGCGCTGTCTGTGCCTACCTGGAAACCTGGCACATGGACATCGAAGAGTTCATCGAACTGCGCAAGAACACCGGTGATGATCGTCGTCGTACCCACGACATGAACACCGCCAACTGGATCCCTGACCTGTTCATGAAGCGTGTCTTCGATGACGGCAAGTGGACCCTGTTCTCGCCATCCGAAGTGCCGGATCTGCACGACCTGACCGGCAAGGCCTTCGAAGAGCGTTACGAGTACTACGAAGCCCTGACCGAGTACCCAGGCAAGGTCAAGCTGTTCAAGACCATCCAGGCCAAAGACCTGTGGCGCAAGATGCTGTCCATGCTGTTCGAAACCGGCCACCCATGGCTGACCTTCAAGGACCCGTGCAACCTGCGCAGCCCGCAGCAGCACGTGGGCGTGGTCCACAGCTCGAACCTGTGCACCGAGATCACCTTGAACACCAACAAGGACGAGATCGCCGTTTGCAACCTGGGCTCGATCAACCTGCCGAACCACATTGTCGACGGCAAGCTGGACACCGCCAAGCTGGAACGCACCGTGAACACTGCCGTGCGCATGCTCGATAACGTTATCGACATCAACTACTACTCGGTGCCGCAAGCGAAGAACTCCAACTTCAAGCACCGTCCGGTCGGCCTGGGCATCATGGGCTTCCAGGATGCGCTGTACCTGCAGCACATCCCTTACGGTTCCGACGCTGCCGTCGAGTTCGCCGACAAGTCGATGGAAGCGGTCAGCTACTACGCGATCCAGGCTTCCTGCGACCTGGCTGATGAGCGTGGCGCCTACGAGACCTTCCAGGGTTCGCTGTGGTCCAAAGGCATCCTGCCGCTGGATTCGCAACAAATCCTGATCGAAGCCCGTGGCCAGAAGTACATCGATGTCGACCTGAAAGAATCCCTGGACTGGGCACCGGTTCGCGCCCGTGTGCAGAAAGGTATCCGTAACTCCAACATCATGGCCATCGCACCGACCGCAACCATCGCCAACATTACTGGCGTATCGCAGTCGATCGAGCCGACCTACCAGAACCTGTATGTGAAATCGAACCTGTCGGGCGAATTCACCGTGATCAACCCGTACCTGGTTCGCGACCTGAAGGCTCGCGGCCTGTGGGACTCGGTCATGATCAACGACCTGAAGTACTACGACGGTTCGGTGCAGCAGATCGAGCGCATCCCGCAAGAACTCAAAGAGCTCTACGCGACTGCCTTCGAAGTGGACACCAAGTGGATCGTTGACGCCGCCAGCCGTCGTCAGAAGTGGATCGACCAGGCTCAGTCGCTGAACCTGTACATCGCTGGCGCTTCGGGCAAGAAACTGGACGTGACCTACCGCATGGCCTGGTACCGTGGCCTGAAAACCACTTACTACCTCCGTGCCCTGGCTGCGACCAGCACCGAGAAGTCGACCATCAACACCGGCAAGCTGAACGCGGTTTCCAGCGGCGGCAACCACGGTGACGACTCGGTCCTGGCGGCGCCTGCAGGTCCCGCTCCAGTGCCAAAGGCTTGCGCCATCGACGAGCCGGATTGCGAAGCTTGCCAATAAGCTGAGCCAGCAAGCACCCAAAGGTGCTTGCTCGAAACCCCCGATCAGCCTCTGGCGGGTCGGGGGTTTTCTTTTGCCTGTTCCTACAGGCTTTCGGCGAGCACAAAAAAGCCCTTCTTGCGAAGGGCTCCTTGTGCAGCATGTTCAGCCAACCGGCATCAAGTCATCTGAATGATGGTCTGCATGATGGTGCTCTGGGTGGAGATGGTCTTGGCGTTCGCCTGGTAGTTGCTCTGCGCCTTGATCAGGTCGACCAGTTCATTGGTCAGATTGACGTTGGACTCTTCCAGAGAGTTGGAAACGATCGAACCCAGGGTGCCGGTCTCCGGCGCATCGTAGCCCGGGATACCCGACGCGTAGGTTTCTTTCCAGCTGGTGCCGCCTACCGGCTGCAGGCCTTGCTCGTTGGTGAAGCTGGCCAGGGAAATCTGGCCGATCGGCTTGGTCTGGTTGTTGCTGAAGTTGGCCAGCAGCACACCGCTGCCGTCGATGGTCAGGTTGGTGATCTGGCCGGTGGCGTAACCGTTCTGCGCCGGAATCGAACGCGCGGTGTCGGCATTGAACTGGGTAGTGTTGGCCATGGCGATGGTCAACCCTGCTGGATCGGCTGCGGCACCGTTGGCTGTCCAGACGCCATTGGTGACACTGCCCGGGGTCCAGTTGGTGATTTTCAGGTCACTGCTGATCACCGAAGTCGGTGGCGTGGTTGGTGGCGTCACTGGCGTGCTGACCGAAGTCAGTTTGCCGGTGGAATCGAACGACATGGTCGAAGCAACCGGCGCGGTAACAGTAGGATCACTGCCATCCGGATTGCGGCCATCGATCAGTGTGTAGGTGTCCCACGTGTTCGCTCCAGTCTTGACCATGTATTGATCCATGGTGTGCTGGTTACCCTGTGTATCGTAGATCGGGGTACTGAACGACTTGGTAAAGGTCTCGGTCTTGGACGGGTTGAACTTGTTCGCCGCAACCGTCTGGTCGATCACTGCCGACGTCGAGTTCAGGTTGATCGTCGACGACACGGTGCTGGTGGACTTCGGTGCCAGGTTGGACGTGTCGATCCGCAGGTCCGTCAGCACGCCATTGACGATCTTGCCGTTGGAGTCCACACCGTAACCTTGCAGGCGGGCAGTACCGTCGCTGTTGGTGACGTAGCCTTCCTTGTCGGTCTTGAACGTACCGGCACGGGTATAGGTCAGCGAGCCGTTGTTGCTCAGGACAAAGAAACCGTTGCCCTGGATACCCATATCGAGCACGTTGCCGGTGTTGCTCACGTCACCCTGGCCGAACTGCTGGGAAACGTTGGCCAGGCGCACGCCGTTGCCGACGGTCTTGCTGCCGGTACCCAGGCGGGTCGCCGAGTACACGTCTTCGAATTCTGCACGGGACGATTTGAAACCGGTGGTCGCGACGTTGGCGATGTTGTTGCCGGTCACGTCCAGTTGTTTGTTGGCTGCATAGAGACCGCTAAGGCCGATATTAAAAGACATCATCCACTCCTTTATGCCGTGTTAGTCGGCTCTACATACCAATGGTTTGTACTTTGGACAGAGCAACGCTGCCCAGCCCGGCCAGATTGAGCATCAACTCACCGCCAGTCTGGCTGATGGTCACGCTGTTGACGGTCGCGGGCAGGTTGGTGATCAACGCAACGGACTGACCATCGATCGTGGTCGTGGCGCCGAAGGTATAGGTGCCTGCAGGTACGGTCTCACCCGCATCGTTCTTGCCGTCCCAGATGAAGCTGGCGTTGCCGGCCTTCTGTGAACCGAGGTCGATGGTGCGCACTGTCTTGCCGGCTGCGTCGGTGATCTTCAGGGTGGCAGACGCCACCGAAGACGGAACGACCACCGTGCCGCTGAGGCTCTTGGTGGTATCGACCACGGCCTTGTCGCCTGGAGCGATGACCGAACGCCCCACCAGCGACGACGCTTGCAAGGCCTGGGACGAGTTGTAGTTGCTGGCCAGGCCGGTCACCGTATCGTTGAGCGTGGTGATGCCTTCCAGGCTACTGAATTGCGCCAGCTGGGCCACGAATTCGCCGTTGTCCTGGGGTTCCAGCGGGTTCTGGTTTTTCAACTGAGTAACCAGCAATTTCAGGAATGCATCCTTGCCCAGGGCCTTGTTGCCCGTGGCGCTGCCGGTTGCCGATGCGAGGCCGTCAGTCGTGGTGCTGGTCTTGATCGAGGAGTTGGCCAGGATATCGTTGAGGCTCAAACCACTGGTGGAATCGGTAACACTCATCTGAGTCGCCCCTTATCACTGACCGAGGGTCAGGACCTTCTGCATCATGGTTTTGGCGGTGTTCATCATTTCGGCGTTGGTCTGGAACGAACGGCTTGCGGAAATCATGTCGGCCATTTCCTCCACCACATTGACGTTCGGGTAGTAGACGTAACCCTTGGCATCGGCCGCCGGATGGTTCGGCTCGTAGCGCGCGTCAAGATTGCTCTGGTCTTCGACCACACCCAGCACCTGAACACCCTGACCGGCGGCGTCCTGGCTCTGGAACAGCGAATCGCTGCCGCCGCTCTGCCCGCCCTGGAACATGGTGGCAAATACCGGGTGACGCGCACGGTAGGTCTGGTCGATGCTCGACGAGACCGTTTCGGCGTTGGCGATGTTCGAAGCGACGGTGTTCAAACGCGTGGTCTGCGCACTCATGCCGCTACCGGCAATGTTGAAAACACTGGATAGAGACATGGCTTACTCTCCGCGCAGAGCTGACACCAGCCCTTTGAATTTGCTGTTGAGCAGGGTGAAGCTGGCCTGGAAGCCGATCGCGTTTTCCGCGTAGTTCGACTGCTCCAGCTGGGCGTCCACGGTGTTCTGGTCAATCGACGGTTGCATCGGCGTGCGATACAGCAACGACTCGTCGCCATTGCCCAGGCCTTCAGCCTCGATATGACGGCTGTTGGTCATGTTCAAGGCGAAAGTGCCGCTTTTGGTTTTCTCGTTCTGCTCGGCGAGCACTTTCGAGAAGTCCAGGTCCCGAGCCTTGTAGTTCGGGGTATCGGCGTTGGCGATGTTGTTGGCCAGGACTTCGGCACGCTGGGCTCGGAAGCCCAGGGCTTGTTCGTGGATACCGAGCGCTTTATCGAAGCTGATGCTCATGTCGGGAAACCTTCGGGTGACCTGATTTTTCGTAGAATCAACTTAGCAAGCCCCATGCCAATTCAGAAAACCCCGGAAACCGGGGCCTTGCAGGCCATGGCGACACGGCAATGCCAGAAAAGCGGCAACGGTTTTCCGCCGGATGCCGCTTTTCTGCCGCCTCCTCACCCTTTTCAGAACACCGCCGCCCCTGTGGGAGCGAGCTTGCTCGCGATTGCGGTGTGTCAGGGAAAGTTGAACTCGACTGTCAGGACGCTATCGCGAGCAAGCTCGCTCCCACAGGGGCCAGCAGCGTTTGCAAGAAATCAGCACACAAAAAACGGGAGCCTATAAGGACTCCCGTTTTCGATGACGCCGGCAAATTCACTTCGCCTGGTAAATGATCCCCGGGCTGCACTGGACCATCTGGTAATGATCCGGCAAACCGTTCAACGCTTCGGAAGCACCGAGAAACAGGTAACCGCCTGGCTTCAATGTGCTGTGGATGCGCAGCAGGATGTCCTTCTTCACCTCGGCGGAGAAGTAGATCAACACATTGCGGCAAAACACGATGTCGAACTTGCCGAGGCTCGCGTAGCTGTCCAGCAGGTTGAAGGAACGGAATTCCACCCGGCTCTTGATCGGCGCCTTGATCGCCCAGCGCCCCGGCCCTTTCGGGTCGAAATAACGCTGCAGGCGCTCAGGCGACAGGCCGCGGCCGATGGCCAGGCTGTCGTACTCGCCGGTCTTGCAGTTGTTCAGCATGGTACCGGACAGGTCAGTGGCAACAATCTGTACGCCCATCCTCAACTGGCCCATGTTGACCCGCTCGAACTCGTCGATGGACATCGACAACGAATACGGCTCCTGGCCCGACGAGCATGCTGCCGACCAGATGCGCAGGCGCTGACCGGGACTGGCCTTGATCGCTTCGGGCAGTACCTTGTTCTTCAAGACTTCAAACGGGTAGGTGTCACGAAACCACAGGGTTTCGTTGGTGGTCATGGCATCCACCACCTGCTCGCGCAAACCGCTGCGCGGCTGGGTCTGCATGCGCTGAACCAGTTCCCCCAAAGACTTGATGCCTTGCTGTTCCATCAGTTTGTTGAGACGGCTGGAGACCAGGTACTGCTTGTTTTCACCGAGCAAAATGCCACAGGCTTTTTCCAGGAACACCCGGAACTGTTCGAAATCCAAATTACCCGTAGACAATGATGCCGCCTCTTAAATCGTGTTGACTGCCAGGGGCGCAGGCCCCTAGCTGATATCTGCTGCTTTGATCCGGTCGACTACCCGGGATGCCAGGTCATCAGGACGGAACTTGGCCAGGAAGTCATCGGCACCGACCTTCTTGACCATCGCCTGATTGAATACCCCCGACAACGAAGTATGCAGGATGATATGAAGCTTTTGCATGCGCGGGTCGTTGCGGATTTCCGCCGTCAGGGTGTACCCGTCCATCTCCGGCATCTCGATGTCGGAGATCATCATCAGGAACTCTTCTTCCGGCTTCTTGCCCTCGTCGACCAGTTTGCGCAGGTAGTCCAGCGCTTGCCGACCGTCGTTCAACGCCACCACTTCCACGCCGACCGTTTGCAGGCAGCGCGTGACCTGCTTGCGCGCCACCGACGAGTCGTCGACCGTCAGCACGCGCAACGAAAGCGCCTTGTGCTGGGTTTCGACATCCACCACACCCACGGAAATCGCTTCCGGCGTCGGCGCCACTTCCGCCAGCACCTTCTCGACGTCGATGATTTCGACCAACTGATTGTCGACCCGCGTCACCGCCGTCAGGTAGTGATCGCGCCCGGTGCCCTTGGGTGGCGGATGGATCTCCTCCCAGTTCATGTTGACGATGCGCTCCACCGAGCGGACCAGGAAACCCTGGGTCTTGGTGTTGTACTCCGTGATGATCACGAAGGGGTTGTTCTTGTCTTTCAACGCGCCGGAACCAGTTGCCATCGCCAGATCAAGGATCGGAATGGTCGCCCCCCGGATGTTCGCCACGCCGCACACGACAGGACTGGATTTGGGCATCAGCGTCAGTTTGGGGCATTGCAGCACCTCCCGAACCTTGAACACATTGATCCCGTACAGTTGCTGGCCGTCGAGACGGAACAACAACAACTCAAGGCGATTCTGCCCCACCAGTTGCGTGCGCTGGTTTACCGAATCCATTACACCAGCCATGCCAGACTCCTACGCCAACGCCAAGTGTTGTTGCGACGCGCCTTCATCACTAAACGGCACGGCGCTTGCTTTTTTAATCGTTATGAACACAAAACCGACATTTTTTCGACGCCTGACCACACCCTACCGCAAATTGCTCGGCGTGCTGGCGGCTGCTTGCCTGTTCAACGCTGGCAGCCCTGCCCTTGCTGACGCGGTTACCTTGCCTGACATGCTTATCGGCGTCACTCAGGGCTTTCTTGAATTCACCGTAGAAGACTATCTGGCGACCAGTCAAACGGAGGGTCGCTACGAGATCCAGGTCAACCAGCTCGATCCGCGCATGCACATGCCCATGTGCGACAGGGAATTGACAGCAACACTCGAGAGTCCCAAGCCGCTGGGACGGGTTACGGTCAAGGTTCGCTGCGAGGGCGCTTCCCCCTGGACGGTGTTCGTACCCGCTCAAGTCCGCCTGTTTCGCGATGTCGTGACCAGCGCCCGGCCACTGCGCCGTGCCGCCATTGTCGAGCCTGGAGATGTGGTCCTGCGCGAGCGCGATATCAGCCTCATCAGCCAGGGCTACCTGACCGCCCTCGATCAGGCGATCGGGCAGCGACTGACCCGACCAATGGTCGCCGACCAGGTGATTACCCTGGTGCATATCGAACAGGCCGAAGTCATCCGCAAGGGTGATCAGGTGGTGATAACCGCCCGCAGCGGTACCCTCAGCGTGCGCATGCCGGGCGAAGCCCTGTCAAACGGCAGCCTGAGCGAGCAGATCCGGGTGAAAAACCTCAACTCCCAACGAGTCATCAAGGCGCAGGTCATGGCGCCGGGGCAGGTGGAAGTGTCCATGTAATTCGCTCTGTTCATCAGAATGTGGCGCTTGCCGCGGCTGTTCCCTAGACTGTGCTCCATGCAGGGCATGCGCTGACGCGCGCAAGGTTCATTGATAAATGAGCCTAAAGTTTTCCAGGGAATGGCCGAAACCATGGCAAGCGTCCAAATTCCCAGAGGTTTTTTATCATGGTCATCGATTTCAGCCGTTTGAACAGCTCCTCGTCCCTGACGGGCAGTACACGTACCAGCGCCAGCAAGGAAAGTGCCGAGGCCGGCAAATCCGCGCCGCTGGAGTCCGCGGCCGAACAGGCCGGTACCGTCAAAAGCGGGGAATCGGTACATCTCAGCGATGAGGCTCAACAGTTGCAGAAGGTCACTGAACAGCTGCGCGATCAGCCTGCCGTCGACAAAGCCCGCGTGGCCGAATTGAAAGCAGCGATTGCCGATGGCAGCTATAAAGTCGACAGCAACCGTGTAGCCAGCAAACTGCTCAACTTCGAAGCCCAGCGCTAGGCCACCGCCGGCGCCAGGCTTTTGGACGCTTAAAACCCAAGGCCAGCCATGCACGACACTCATTTACTGCAACTGATCACCGACGACTTTGCCCCAGCGCAACACCTGCTGGAGTTACTGCAGACCGAATCCCTCGCATTGCATGGCCGCGACATGCCATTGCTCGAGAACATCCTGGCGCAGAAACAGGCATTGGTCGTTTTGCTCGAACAGCATGGCCGCAAGCGCAGTGAAATCCTTGCCAACCTCAACCTGCCGACCAACCGTGGCGGTCTGGAGCAATTGGCCAGCCAGTCGAGCATTGGCGAGCAGTTGCTGGCGCAAAGTGACGTGCTGACCGATCTCCTGGCCCAGTGCCAGGCCATCAACGCCAACAACGGCCAGTCGATCCTCACTCAACAGGCCGCTACAGCCACCCAGCTGAAAATCCTCAACGGCGGTGAAACCCCGGCGCTTTACGATGCCAGCGGAACATTCTCCAAGCTTGCCAAGCCGCGTCCGCTCAGTCAGGCATGAGCCGGTCAATGCCCCCGCTCTATCAAGACGCGCAACATACTGGCAAACTGATAGCCAGTCGTAGTCAAATTTTGTCTGGAGATTGATTAAACGTGTCCAATGCCTTATCCGTGGATGATGCTCCGCAGCCACCCAAGGTGCTCTCCACGCCCTTGGAAATCTCCAGCAACCTGCGCCAGTTGCTCGAAAGCCATGACCCGCTGATCATCACGTTCCACGAGCGCAGCCAGCGCTTCCAGAGCTACCTGGTGGACCTGGACCGTGACAGCAACATGATTGCCCTGGACGAAATGATTCCCCGTGACGGCGAGCGTTACCTGCTGGCGGGCGAGTCGTTCAGGGTCGAAGGCTTCCACGAAGGCGTACGCATTGCCTGGGAAAGCAACGGCCAGTTGAACATCGACGAATCCGGTGGCAGCCGCTGCTATCGCGGCCCCCTGCCCGATGAAGTGGTGTACCACCAGCGCCGCAATGCCTTCCGCGCCGCGCTGAAGCTGGCACAACTGGTCAACGTCAACCTCGACGGCGAAAAACTCAAGGCGCCCATCAGCGGCAAGCTGCTGGATATTTCCGCCACCGGGTGCAAACTGCGCTTCGACGGCGACATCACCGGCAGCCTGCAACTGGGTCAGGTTTACGACCGTTTCAACGCCGACCTGCCCTTCGGCAAAATGACCGCGCCGGTCGAGTTGCGTTATCTGCACTTCGAAGAAAGGATTTCCACCACCTTCGCCGGCGTTCGCTTCCACAACATGAGCGGGCTGGTGCAACGTCAGGTCGAACGTTTCGTCTACCAGTTGCAACGCGAAGCGCGTCGCTTCGACAAAGACGACATCTGATAGCGCATCAACAAAAAACGGGCAGTCCCTTGCGGTGACTGCCCGTTTTTTGTGCCCCGGTTTTAAGGCCTGGCCTCGCTGAAGTTAGGGTCCCGCCCTGTATCAGGGTCTTGCGGCGGCTGATCGGTTTCAGTTTCGGTGACAGGTTCTGATTCAGGCTCTGGCCCGGTACTCACCGGACTGTGCATCTGATCCTGCACCACTTGCTCGTCAACACGCGGGTCGAGGCAGGCCACCAGTGGCGAACTCGTCATATTGTCCGGCATGGCCACGTGATGCAGCGGTGCGTCGTCGACCTGATGCAGGTTGGTCACTGCTTTCGGGCGAATCCGCCATACCAGCACCAACGCAAAGAAACTGAAGAACGCATAGAGCATCTGGCTGCCGAACAGTTTCATCAGCACACCTGCCACCAGTGGCCCGATACTCGCACCCACGCCATAGGTAACCAGCAACATCGCCGTCAGGGACACCCGGCGATCACCTTCGACGTGGTCATTGGAGAACGCCACCGCCAACGGATACAGGCAGAACTGCACCAGCGAACAGAGGAACCCGGCGATGAACAATACCTCCAGCGGCACCTGCGGCATGATCGCCAGCGGCAGTGCAGCCAGTGCCAGGCTGAACGCGAAACTGCGGATCAGCACGGCCCGATCGTAGCGGTCGGACAACCAGCCCAACGGCCACTGCACCAGCAGCCCGGCAAAAATGCAGCTACCCATGAACAGACCGACCTGCTCGGTCGACAACCCTTGCTGCGAGGCATACAGCGGGGCCAGACCGTAGAACGAACCGACGATCAGGCCCGCTCCGAGCACCGTGCTCAGTGACTGCGGCACGCGCTTGATAAAGAACCGTGGCTCCATCGGTGCCGGGTGCAAGGGTGCCGGGTGAATGCGCCGGGTCAGGGCCACGGGTACCAGGCACAGCGCGAAGCACAGGGCGACCAACATCAGCAATTCAAGCCCCAGCCCTGGGTGCATGACCAGAATCAACTGCCCCAGAACCAACCCCAAGTACGAAGCGATCATGTAGCCGCTGAAGACCATGCCGCGCTGATTGGCATCGGCCTGTTCATTGAGCCAGCTCTCGATCACCATGTACTGGCACATCATGCCGAGGCCGACGATCACCCGCAAAAACAGCCAGGCCGGCAACCAGTCCACCAGGCCATGGCCGAGCACCGCCGCGCCAACGATCCCGGCACACGCCGAATAGGCCCGGATATGCCCGACCCGGGCAATCAACCGGTGGCCGATCTTGCCCCCCAGCACCAGGCCGAAATAGTTGGCAGCCATCAGCGCACCGACCCACAGACTGTCGACATGGTCGGCAGCCAGGCGCAACGCCAGGTAAGTACTCAACAGACCCGAGCCGATCAACATCATCAGCGAGGCGAAATACAATGCTCGAAAGGATTTCCAGATTTGGCGCATCGGCGTTCCGAGCGGCTCCTTGCAGTGAGAATCGGCTATCGCTAAACGATAGCCGGATGTCGACGGAACGTCAGGCCTGGGCTGCTAAAACACGCCTTTCCCAGGGAGTAATTTCATCATGGAAACTGGTCAGTTCCAGGGTCTTCGAAGCGATGTAGCCTTCGATGAATTCCGCGCCGAACAGTTCCTTGGCCAACTGGCTACGTTTCAGACGCTCGAGTGCCGCATGCAAGGTACACGGCAACGAAAGATTGTCCGGCACCTCGAACTCACCCTGGATCGGCGCGCTCGGCTCCAATGTCTTCTCGATGCCATGCAACCCCGCCGCCAGGCTTGCGGCAATCGCCAGATACGGGTTGGCATCGGCCCCCGGCAAGCGGTTCTCGACCCGACGGGCCACCGGCAAACTGGCCGGAATGCGCAGGCCGGCCGCCCGGTTGTCGTAGGACCAACAGGCATTATTCGGTGAGGCGTAAGGGTGGCACAAGCGCTGATAGGAGTTCACGTTCGGCGCAAACAACGCAGTGAAATCGGCCATGCACGTTTGCTGACCGGCAATGAAGTGGCGGAAGGTGGCCGTCTCCTGCCCCGCCTCGTCGCTGAACACGTTACGCCCGGAATCGATCTCGACCACACTCTGATGGATATGCATCGAACTGCCCGGCGTATGCGCCAACGGCTTGGCCATGCACACCACGCTCAGGCCGTGCTTGAGGGCCACTTCCTTGAGCAGGTGCTTGAACAGGAATGTCTGGTCGGCCAGCAGCAGCGGATCACCGTGCAGCAGATTGATCTCGAACTGGCTGACGCCCATTTCGTGCATGAAGGTATCGCGAGGCAACCCCAACGCAGCCATGCACTCGTAGACTTCATTGAAGAACGGCCGCAAGCCGTTGTTGGAACTGACGCTGAACGCCGACTGACCATCTTCGCGGCGACCGTCCAGCCCCAGTGGCGGTTGAAAAGCCAGGGTCGGATCGGTGTTGGGGGCGAAGACAAAAAACTCGAGCTCGGTCGCCACCACAGGCGCCAGGCCGCGGGCCGCGTAACGGGCAATCACTGCCTTGAGCTGACCACGGGTCGACAGGTTGGAGCTGGTGGTGGTGCCCAGTTCATCCGCATCGCAAATGGCCAAGGCCCGCGGTGGATGGCTCCAGGGCAAGCGATGGATTTGTGCAGGGTCCGGGATCAGCGCCAGGTCGCCGTCATCGCTGCCGTAAAACCGTGCCGGCGGATATCCGCCCATGATGCATTGCAGCAGCACGCCCCGCGCCATCTGCAAACGTCGACCGTCGAGAAAGCCCTCGGAGGTCATCACTTTGCCCCGTGGTACGCCATTCAAATCCGGCGTGACACATTCAACTTGATCAATGCCCGTCAATCGCTGCGCGAGTGAACTCAGGCCAACGGTCGTCATGACGCTATCCTTGTTATTGTGCGGGCCGCGAACGGCGACCGTACAAAATAGGCTCCACGTGTTCGGAATTTCAAGCAGCGTCGAAAAAAATGCTGTCTGTCAGGGCAGGTAAAGGCGGAACACCCCACCGCCCAACGGCCCGCCATTGCTGATTTCGGTACGTCCACCCACGCCGTTGCGCTGATGCAGCGCGGCAATTCGCCCGGCAAAGTACAGGCCCAGCCCGGTGCTACCGGTGCTTTGATTGATACCCTGCACGTAATCGAACTGACGTTCGATCATCTGCGCCGGATACCCCTCGCCATCGTCATTGATGGTCAACACCAGTTGTCCGGCTTCGTCGCTGACGCTGATCAAAACGGCATGCCGTGCAAAGCGAATGGCGTTGTTGATGCAGTTGGCCAATACCGACGCGATCAACTCACGGTCGAAGAAACCCAGCGGGCTCAGCGGGTCCACTTCATAGGTGGCGATGATCCCGCGGCTGGCGAACACCTCCTGATGACAAGCCAGTTGCGCTTCGATGAAATCGTCCAGTTCATGGTAGGCCGGTTGCAGCGGCATCTGGTTGACGCCGAGCTTGTACAGCCCCAGCAACTGCACGAGCATGCCGTTGAGGTGGGCGAATTCGAAGTCGATCACACCCTGCTCCGGCGCCTGCCGCGCCGACTCCGGCAATCGCCCCAGCCACTGGCTGTGGGCCTGCATCAGCATGGCCAGCGAGTTCTTCATGTCGTGCACGGTCGAGGCGATCACCGTGGAGAAATCCAGTGCCGGTTCGTTGTCGTTCATTGGCCAAACGCCTTGCTTTTCAGCTTCTGGTAACGCGGATAGCGCGCGTCGGTGTCGGGCATCAGGCCGACCAATTTCAGGCAAACCTGGCACTCCTCCAGCTCTGCCGAGGGAACGCTGGTATCGGTGCCATGCAACAACGACTGCGCCATGTTCAGGGCGATACTGATGTTCTTCGGTTGCATCGCCAGGGCCCTGCGAAATACCTGCCGGGCCTCCACCAGGTTGCCGGTCTTGTACACGCGCACGCCCTGACGGTTGAGTTCCGCGGCGGCGTTGCCGGAATTGAGGATGCTCGGGTCGTCGGTCTGCTTGGCGATGTCCTTCATGACCACCGGATCGTCACCGTAGATTTCCACGCAGTTTTTCAGCATCGCGGTACCGGCCTCTGTCTGCCCGAGCAGTTTCAGTTGCTTGGCCACCAGCAACGCCGCTTCGGCGCTCATGAATTGCTCCATGCCGTCCAGACGCAGCAAGGCTTGCTCGGTAAGCTTGTCGGCCGTCTCGGCGTCGTTGAGCAACAGGCTGGTGGCCTTCATCAGGCGCGCGCGGATTTGCAGGCCCGGATCGGAAGGGTTTTCCTTGGCCACGGCACTCAATGTGGTGTTGATTTCCAGACGGGTCCGCGTGTCCAGGCCCCGTTCGCTGCCCTTGCTGATCAATGCATGGGCCAGGCCGAGGTTGCTCTCGGCATCCTTGAACCGCGACTGGGCGCCCTGGCTCACGGCCTGGCGATAGGCCTTGGCCGCCGTATCGAAGTCCTCGTTGGTCATCGCCAGCTTACCGAGCAACGCCTGGCGACGCACCGCCAGCGGCGACAGGCGAATCGCCTCTTCCAGGACGCGCTGCGCCCCCTTGGTGTCCCCTTCGGCGACCAATACATCCGCCATGCCGTCATACAACGACGGCATCATCGGGAAGACTTTCAAGGCTTTCTCATAAATGCCCTTGGCCTGCCCGACCTGACCGCGCTTGAACAGCAACTTGCCCAACCCGGCAAACGCCCATGGCAACGGGCGGTCGGCGATGATGCCGTCATAGAGGCGCTCCAGCGCTTCGTTCTGATTCAGTTCGCGCAGGGCATCGGCGCGATAGCGCAGGCACAACGGCGAGTAACGAATATCTTGTTTGCACAGGGCGATACAGGCGTTGAGCACCTCCATCGGCTTGCCCCGGTCGAGGGCCTGCAGGATCGGCTTGAGCAGAGTCTTGCGCTGCTCCAGGCGCTCCAGGCGCTGAGCCAGGCTGGAACGGTTGAACGGCTTGGTCAGGTAGGCATCGGGCTCATGCTCCAACGCACTGAGCACCATGGCCTGGCTGGTTTCGGCGGTGACCATGACGAACACCGCCTCATGGCTGATCAGCTTTTCTTCCATCAGGTCTTCGAGCACCTGCTGGCCGTTCTTCTTGCCGTCACCCAGGTGAAAGTCCTGCAGGATGAAGTCGTAGGCCTTCTGCGAGCACATTTTCAGCGCCTGCTCACCGGTATCGGCAGTGTCCACTTCCTTGACGCCCAGTTCGCGCAACATCGACCTGACCGAACTGCGGAAGTCCGAGAAATCATCGACGATCAGAAAACGCTTTTGGTGATACGACAGCATCGAAGATTTCCAGGCAATTTAAGAAGAAGAACCCAAAGGCAAATACACGGACGGACTCAGCTTCGCAGCCCCTGTTTTGGCGCGCTGATGATAACTGGTGGCACTAGGCCATCAAACACCTTCTCATAGAGAGTGCGCCCCATGTCGACCGGAAGAGACGAACAAGTCCCTGACTGCCCGTGTTATCGGCCAGCCATGGCATTCCCTTGAGAACCTTCCCCTACGCCCGTTCTGAATAGGTGTAGGCCTTACTGAAAACGAGACCTCGCGCACGAAAAAGTGCTGATACATGAACACCAGCGATACATGAACACCCGCAAATGCCGGTGGCTGACCAGACAGAGATCGCCGATAAATTGACTAAGCTGATATTAGCGTTCCTAAGTGAACACCACTCGTCGATTAATTGACGAACGCAATCCGGATCAGACCTTGGCCATTGGCCACCCATGGCGAGCCTAATACCTTGATTTTCGAGGTTTACTCCCCTCCTTGAGTACATCGCTCAGGTCTGTCCGCACCGGGCTTGTATCGAGGACTGACGGATGGACAGGTTGGCAGCGCTCCGGGCTGACCTAGAATCAGTTGAGAGGCGGGAGGGAGCACATCATCATGCGTAAACCACTGATAATTATTTGTATTGAACTTCTCTCCCGGGCTTTGCCTGCCTTATGGAAAAGTTCGCCCCACGTGCCAGTGCTGTTGATGGAAATGGCCCCCGGGTCGCTGGTTGCCAATGCCTGGGCGGGCATCATCATGGCCTCCCGGCGTTCGAATCCATCCTTCAATCGCTGCGCCCCGGTGAGCAAGTTGCTGACCCGGGAAGGCCAGCGGGTGGAGGCCATCATTGGTTTTTCAAGGAGGTCAGGAAGATCATGACTGACCAAAAAGAGCCAATTGGCGTGATGTTGATCGATTGTCGCCCCCTCGTACTCAAGGGCCTTCACGACTTGATCAATGCCAGAATGCCCTGCATGGAAGTGACAGGACAGGCCACCACCTATACCCAGGCGCTGGATCTTGCCGATCAGCTGCGGCCCGATGTCATTTTTTTCAGTTTCTTTCCGGATGCGCTGAACCCTCTGGATGTCGTCGCGGGACTCACCCGTAGCGCCGAAATGAAAGTGCTGCTGCTCAAGGGCCTGTACGAAGTCGTCCCCGCTGCTCAGGCGATAGAGGCTGGCGCTCGCGGCATCGTGCTGGCGGAAGACCCGACGGAATCGATCATCCAGGCCATCCTCAAGGTCCACCATAGCGACATCGCAATGGATAGAGCCTGGGCTGGCGGCCTTTCCGGCTATGCCGCGTCCAGACATACACCCATGAAATGCAATCTGGAGCGGGCGAAACAGGCGCGGTTGACGCTGCGCGAGAGAGAACTGATTCGCGCCATCGTGGGCGAACCGTCCGCCAAATATGTGAGCATCGCCGGGCGCCTGGGGATCAGCGAGCACACCGTGCACAACCACCTCAGCAACATCTATCAAAAGCTAGATCTCATCAACCGCATCGACTTGTTGATGTATGCGCTCAAACACGGGCTCACCAACGAAGCACCAACCGAGTCCGCCTGGGTAGAACTGGATTGAATTTCAAGTCGATGCAAGACGGCCTCCCCCCACTTTAAGGGTTAGGCCGTCACCGTTTCGCCGTCCTTTTCGGTGGCCAGGGACAGGGCTCTCGCAATACTGATGTCGTTCCCGGTAAATCCTGCCGCACCAACCTGTACCTACTCCCCCGCGCACTCCCAGACGGGATGGGAGATTCAGACTACGTGGGAGAGGAGACGGAAAGGCGCGAAGGCAGAGTTGAAGGCTTCGATAAATCCATGGCGCCTGAACTTGCAGAACTTTATCTACAAGTCGTGAAAAGGAAGCGTTGAAACAGGCGGGGGGAGCTGAAAAATATGGTGTCCCAGGGCAGGTTCGAACTGCCAACCTTCCCCTTAGGAGGGGGATGCTCTATCCAATTGAGCTACTGAGACACAGGTTGACCGCGACGATACGCGGTGCGATGGACGGCGTGCATGTTAACGGCCGGGCTGGCTTTTGTCATGTCGTCCGTAGGCTTTTTAAGTGTAGGCAGACGCCTCGGCCGGGCGCGGACTTGTTTACCATGCAAATTGCATCACTGCAAAAAGCCATCATTGCAAAATGCAATATGGCGCTTTACCAAAAATAACTTAATTCATTGTTTTTAAAGAATTTAATTGTCGATAGACTCTGGCATGCGAGCTGCTTCTGCTGTTTTCATAGAACAACCGAGGTACGCCCCATGAAGAGCGCCCTTTCACTCTTGTCTGCAATCGCACTGGTGGTTTTAGCAGGCGTTCATTTTGTTCCCCAGAGCAGCGCTACGCAGGTTGCCCAACGTATGCCGCATTACCTTCAGTTGCAGAAGGCACCGCAGCTGGCAGTGACGAGCGACCGGCACAGCCTTGTCAGTCAGGAGATCGACCAGGAAAACATCCTGGTGCCGGCTCCGTCTGCCGAACGTTTGGTATTTTGAATGACCTTTACCAGGAGCACAGCATGTCCAGATCAGCCGCGAGTTTCTTCACCCTCGCCTTGTTGAGCGGCATTTTCCATCTGTCATTGACCCAGGACATGGTCGTCACTCTCCCCCTGATCGCCTGTGGCGTATTCAGCACGCTGTTCGTGCTCGCATTGATCGCCGGGCGCAAGATCAAGTTCGATCCGGTACTGCGTTGATCCTGACATGGCAGACCCGCTGCAAGGGCCTGCCATCCATCCTGAATTCACCCCCGCTATACGACTTCCCCTAGTAAATCGGCAATTTGCCACTATCCTATAAAAGACAAGGAACAGGGTCCGAGTTCACTTTTTCCTGCCCGCCGGCAACCTTTCGTCGGGTGGAGAAAGCGATAAGCGATGCGGCCTGGTCGAACTTTTCAAACCAGTCCGCGTTTCTGATAATTGGTGCTGGCAGAACGCCTTTATTCGGTTCAATATTTGTCACATAATTGGCGCCAAGGATCTGGCTGCTTTGAGGCATGATGCGCGCCTCTATCAATTCAGGTTGAACATTTGGTCAGAGCGCTTGTCCTACCAGACATCCTGCGGCCAATCCCGAAAACCGCTCCCCTGAACTAACCGGTTAAATATATGCGCCCATTGAAAC
The DNA here is from genome assembly GCF_058794995.1 of Pseudomonas sp. GW823-FHT06E10. Classification (NCBI taxonomy): domain Bacteria; kingdom Pseudomonadati; phylum Pseudomonadota; class Gammaproteobacteria; order Pseudomonadales; family Pseudomonadaceae; genus Pseudomonas; species Pseudomonas sp. GW823-FHT06E10. Next base: position 78,374 of record NZ_JBXAHJ010000002.1, read on the forward strand.
AGGCAATTTATTCCAGCCGTACGGCTGACAAGTTCGTCGTACGTCTGCCAGACGGAATGCGTGAACGCATTGCCGAGGTGGCTCGCAATCATCATCGCAGCATGAACTCCGAAATCATTGCGCGCCTTGAGCAGAGTCTTATTCAGGAAGGCGCACTGGGAGAAGAGTTGAGCATGCGCCTGGACAGCCCGGAGCTTTCCTTGCACGAACGGGAGTTGCTGCAGCGCTTCCGCCAGCTCTCCCATCGACAGCAGAACGCCCTTGTTTCGCTGATCGCCCATGACGCTGAAATGACCGCCGACGCTTCCTGATTCTGCCAGTAAGCCCAAGCCAGCCTGATCGCTGGCTTTTTTTTGCCTGAAATCCGGGCACAAAAAAACCCGCCAAAGACGGGTTTTCGATGAACGAGGCTTCAGAGCAGGAAGATTGTCGCCAACCCCAGGAAGATGAAGAAGCCGCCGCTGTCGGTCATGGCCGTGATCATCACGCTGGCCCCCATCGCCGGGTCGCGCCCCATCTTCGCCAGGGTCATCGGGATCAAAACCCCCATCAACGCCGCCAGTAGCAAGTTAAGCGTCATCGCGGCGGTCATCACCACGCCCAAAGACCAACTGCCATAGAGCAGGTAGGCAACCACACCGATCACCCCGCCCCAGATCACGCCGTTGATCAGCGCTACCGCCAATTCCTTGCGCATCAGGCGCGAGGTATTGCCGGTGCTCACCTGGTCCAGCGCCATGGCCCGAACAATCATGGTGATGGTCTGGTTACCCGAGTTACCACCGATCCCCGCCACGATCGGCATCAACGCCGCAAGCGCCACGAGCTTCTCGATCGAACCCTCAAACAAACCGATGACCCGAGAAGCCACGAACGCGGTAATCAGGTTGATCGCCAGCCAGGCCCAACGGTTACGCAGGGATTTCCAGACCGACGCAAAAATGTCTTCTTCTTCACGCAGACCCGCCATGTTGAGAACTTCGCTTTCGCTCTCTTCACGGATCAGGTCGACCATTTCATCGATGGTCAGACGGCCGATCAGCTTGCCGTTCTTGTCGACCACGGGTGCGGAGATCAAGTCATAACGCTCGAATGCCTGGGCGGCATCGTAGGCGTCTTCGTCCGGGTGGAAACTCACCGGATCGCTGGCCATCACCTCGGAAACCTGTTTGTCCGGATCGTTGACCAGCAAACGCTTGATCGGCAACACGCCCTTGAGCACGCCGTCATAATCGACCACGAACAGCTTGTCGGTGTGGCCCGGCAACTCCTTGAGACGGCGCAGATAACGCAAGACCACTTCAAGGCTGACATCCTCGCGGATGGTCACCATCTCGAAGTCCATCAACGCACCGACCTGCTCCTCGTCATAGGACAGAGCCGAACGCACGCGCTCGCGTTGTTGCTGGTCGAGGGTCTCCATGAGCTCATGGACGACGTCTCGCGGCAGCTCGGAGGCCAGGTCAGCGAGTTCGTCGGCATCCATGTCCTTGGCGGCTGCCAGGAGCTCGTGATCGTCCATGTCGGCGATCAGTGATTCACGGACCGAATCGGATACTTCAAGAAGGATGTCGCCGTCGCGATCGGCCTTCACCAGTTGCCAGAGCGTCAGACGATCGTCCAGCGGCAAGGCTTCAAGGATGTAGGCGACGTCGGCGGAGTGCAGGTCATCGAGTTTGCGTTGCAACTCGACGAGGTTCTGCCGGTGGACCAGGTTCTCGACCCGGTCATGATGCGGGCCTTCCTGGCGGTGAGTCAGGTCTTCTACAACTCGCTGGCGCTGCAGCAACTCAACCACCTGAGCCAGGCGATCCTGCAAGCTTTCCTGCGTTTTCTTTACTTCAACTTCGGACATAGGCGAACTCCACTCCCAGCAGCGGGGCACGCCGGAAGGATCAATCAGTCAATTCATGATTGGTGAAACGGGGTACTGAGTAACTACTGGGTAAGTCCATGGAGGTATTCCACAAGCCCCGGCGGGGCTGACGGGCGCAATGATACACCGCCTGACGGTTTTAAACGTTAAAAAATCTCGGCTGAAACAAGCGCTTGCACAACAAACCTGAGCATCGGCCTGATCCATGAAAATGCGACGACGTATTCCGAAAAGAAAACACACACCCCTTCGAAAATTGTAGCCGCTACCCTTGAAAAGGAACGTCACGGAGGACGCCTGATGCCATCAGTTGCTCAATTCTTTTTGGTTTTCACCCTGCTCAGCCCCCTGCCCTTGGCGGTCGCCACCACCGTTCAGCGCTGTGAGGCTGCCAATGGGCGCATTACCTTCACCACACTGGGTTGTGCCGCGGGAGAGAATGTTTCACTTCAGGACGCCCGTGCCTCTACACCTGGCAGCACGATGGCGCTTATGCCGCCAGCCGAGCCCCGCGAAACATCAGGTATGAAAATTCGAAGCAGAGAGCCGACCGTGGTCGGTCAGGCGCAGGACAAGTGTGGAAACCTGATCAATGCCAGGGAGCGCCGGGAGGCGATCATCAATCAGCGAGTGATCGCCGGCATGAGCCAGCAAGACGTCGAAAGCGCCCTCGGCAAGCCAGACAGGATCAGTATTCGAAATTCAGCCACGAGCTACCGCTACGACACCCTGCGAGGTCGTAGTGCACAGGTGGAGTTCGACGAGAGGGGATGCACGAAAGGAAAAGCCAAATCCCGGACGGCAAAAAGCCCGCATTAAATGCGGGCTTTCTGTTGTATATGGTGCACTCGACAGGATTCGAACCTGTGACCGCTCGGTTCGTAGCCGAGTACTCTATCCAGCTGAGCTACGAGTGCAATTTGTGTTTTTATACCAGATCACAACTGGTTGAAACCAAGTTACTTACATTGCTGTAACTAACTCTTAAATGGTGCACTCGACAGGATTCGAACCTGTGACCGCTCGGTTCGTAGCCGAGTACTCTATCCAGCTGAGCTACGAGTGCATTTGTTGCCGCGCATTATAGGCCGTCTAATCTCTATGTCAAGCACTTTTTCTAGTAATTTCAACAACTTACCGAAAAAGCCAGATTACAACGTACTACGCAAATAATGGCGGAGAACGGGGGATTCGAACCCCCGACACCCTTTTGAGGTGTACTCCCTTAGCAGGGGAGCGCCTTCGGCCACTCGGCCAGCTCTCCGCAACACGGGGCGTATATTAACCAGCTTCTTCCCCGTTTGCAAACATAAAAAACGATAAAAATTAATGGCTTGGTTCTTCGTCCTTCTCTTTCTTGATACGCAGGTAAATTTCTTCCCGGTGAACAGCTACCTCTTTGGGGGCATTAACACCGATGCGCACTTGATTTCCTTTGACGCCGAGCACGGTCACGGTGATTTCGCCATCACCGATAATCAGGCTTTCTGCACACCGACGAGTCAGAATCAGCATACCTTTCTCCTCACGCATTACATTTCAGGGACAACAGTCTGCAAAAAAAAGGCACTCGACCCACAACCGGAGCGGTCGCAGCCCTACATGCCTGAGTATTGACTAGCGCGAGCAAAAGAACAGTCTCGGGGGTCACGCCATTCAAAAAAACAAAAGGCGCGGTCAGACCGCGCCTTTTGGCAAACGCATCACTCGCCCTGGCGGGCCGGTGCGTCCAGTTCGAAAGCCGTGTGCAGAGCGCGCACAGCCAGTTCCAGATACTTCTCTTCGATCACTACGGAGACTTTGATTTCCGAAGTCGAGATCATCTGGATGTTGATGCTTTCCTTGGCCAGGGATTCGAACATGCGGCTGGCCACGCCTGCGTGAGAGCGCATGCCAACGCCGACGATCGACACCTTGGCGATCTTGGTGTCGCCCACGACTTCACGGGCACCCAGCTCGCCAGCGGTTTTTTCCAGCACGGCTTGCGCCGCCTGGTAGTCGTTGCGGTGCACGGTGAAGGTGAAGTCGGTGGTGTTATCGTGCGCGACGTTCTGCACGATCATGTCGACTTCAATGTTCGCGGCACTGATCGGGCCGAGAATCTTGAAGGCAACGCCCGGGATGTCTGGCACGCCACGGATGGTCAGCTTGGCTTCATCGCGGTTGAAAGCGATACCGGAAATGATCGGCTGTTCCATGGTTTCCTCTTCATCAATAGTAATGAGGGTGCCCGGACCCTCCTTGAAGCTGTGCAGTACGCGCAGCGGAACGTTGTACTTGCCGGCGAACTCGACCGCGCGGATCTGCAACACCTTGGAACCGAGGCTGGCCATTTCCAGCATCTCTTCGAAGGTGATCTTGTCCAGGCGCTGAGCCACGGACACCACACGCGGGTCGGTGGTGTAGACGCCGTCGACGTCGGTGTAGATCTGGCATTCGTCAGCCTTCAGGGCTGCCGCCAGCGCCACGCCGGTGGTGTCGGAACCGCCACGACCGAGGGTGGTGATGTTGCCGTGCTCGTCGACGCCCTGGAAACCGGCGACAACCACCACACGACCTGCCTTCAGGTCACCGCGAATCTTCTGGTCATCAATCTGCAAGATACGCGCTTTATTGTGCGCGCTATCCGTCAGAATCCGCACCTGATTGCCGGTGTACGACACCGCCGGCACGCCGCGCTTGATCAGCGCCATGGCCAACAGGGCAATCGTCACCTGCTCACCGGTGGAAACGATCACGTCCAGCTCGCGCGGAACCGGTTGGCCGTCGCCACTGATTTGCTTGGCCAGATCGATCAGACGGTTGGTTTCGCCGCTCATTGCAGACAGCACAACCACCAGGTCATCGCCGGCATCGCGGAATTTCTTAACCTTGTCGGCGACCTGCTCGATTCTCTCGACAGTGCCGACCGAGGTGCCTCCAAATTTCTGTACGATCAAAGCCATTTCAAAGCCGCCTCTGCCCATGAAGGGCGCCCAAATAATCACTCAAACAGCGTTGCGGCCCACCACTAGACTGCGGGCCGCAAGTACTGCCTTATAGACCCTGCTCTACAAACGGAACGGTCAGGGCCAGTGCCGCATCCAGTGCGCCAGCGTCGGTACCGCCGCCTTGCGCCATGTCTGGACGACCACCACCCTTCCCGCCCACTGCCGCAGCGGCTTGCTTCATCAAATCACCGGCTTTGAGTTGGCCAGTCAGGTCTTTGGTTACGCCTGCAACCAGAACGACCTTTTCCTCATGGACACTGCCGAGCAGGATCACTGCGCGGCCGAGTTTGTTTTTCAGTTGATCGACCAGCGCCAGCAGCGCCTTGCCATCCTGACCGTCCAGACGCACGGCCAGCACTTTCACATCCTTGACGTCCAGCGCCTGGGCCGACAGATCGTCGCCCGCGGCACTGGCAGCCTTGGCTTGCAACTGCTCGAGTTGCTTCTCCAGCAGACGGTTGCGCTCCAGCACAGCCGACAGCTTGTCGATCAGGTTATCGCGGCTGCCCTTGACCAGGCTGGCCGCTTCCTTGAGTTGTTCTTCCGCCGCGTTCAAGTAAGCCAGCGCTTGCGCACCGGTGACTGCCTCGATACGACGCACGCCCGATGCCACACCGCCTTCGCTGATGATTTTCAGCAGGCCGATGTCGCCGGTACGGTTCGCATGGATACCGCCGCACAGCTCGACGGAGAAATCGCCCATGCTCAGTACGCGTACGTTGTCGCCGTATTTTTCGCCGAACAGCGCCATGGCGCCTTTCTGCTTGGCGGTTTCGATATCGGTTTCTTCGGTTTCAACTTCGGAGTTCTTGCGAATCTCGGCGTTGACGATGTCTTCCAGCGCTTTCAGTTGTTCAGGCTTGATGGCTTCGAAGTGGCTGAAGTCGAAGCGCAGGCGCTGACTGTCGACCAGCGAGCCTTTCTGCTGAACGTGATCGCCCAGCACCTGACGCAATGCGGCGTGCAGCAAGTGAGTCGCGGAATGGTTCAGCGAAGTCGCGTGACGCACGTCGGCATCCACCTGCGCCTGAACTGGCGAGCCAACGATCAGGCTGCCCGAATCCAGCACACCGTGGTGCAGGAACGCACCGCCGGTCTTGGTGGTGTCGCGCACGTCGAAACGCGCAGCACCAGCCTGGAGGAAGCCGCAATCACCAATCTGACCACCGGATTCCGCATAGAACGGCGTCTGATCGAGAACGACCACGCCCTCTTCGCCTTCGCTCAACACGTCGACCGATTGCCCGTCCTTATAGAGAGCAACGATCTTGGCGGAACCGCTGTGAGCGGTGTAACCGGTGAATTCGGTGTCCACATCAACCTTGACCAGGCTGTTGTAGTCCATGCCGAAGGAGCTGGCGGAACGGGCACGGACGCGCTGGGCTTCCATTTCACGCTCGAAACCGTCTTCGTCGATGGTCAGGCTGCGCTCGCGAGCGATGTCGCCAGTCAGGTCCATCGGGAAGCCATAGGTGTCGTAGAGTTTGAACACCACGTCGCCCGGCACCACGTCGCCCTTAAGCTCAGCCAGATCCTGCTCGAGGATCTTCAGGCCCTGCTCCAGGGTCTTGGCGAATTGTTCCTCTTCGGCCTTCAGCACGCGTTCAATGTGCGCCTGCTGGGATTTCAGCTCAGGGAACGCTTCGCCCATCTCGGCGACCAGGGCCGCGACGATCTGATAGAAGAAGCTGCCCTTGGCGCCCAGCTTGTTACCGTGACGGCAGGCGCGACGGATGATCCGGCGCAGCACGTAGCCACGACCTTCGTTGGACGGCAGCACGCCGTCGGCGATCAGGAAGCCGCAGGAACGGATGTGGTCAGCCACGACTTTCAACGAAGCCTGGGCGTCGTTGGTGCAGCCGATAGCCTTGGCCGAAGCGCTCAGCAGGCTCTGGAACAGGTCGATTTCATAGTTCGAGTGAACGTGCTGCAGCACGGCACTGATCCGCTCCAGGCCCATGCCGGTGTCGACCGACGGCGCTGGCAGCGGGTGCAACACGCCATCGGCGGTGCGGTTGAACTGCATGAACACGTTGTTCCAGATTTCAATGTAACGGTCGCCGTCTTCTTCCGGCGAGCCCGGCGGGCCACCCCAGATGTCGGCGCCGTGATCGTAGAAAATCTCGGTGCAAGGACCGCACGGGCCGGTATCGCCCATGGTCCAGAAGTTGTCGGAGGCGTACGGCGCGCCCTTGTTGTCGCCGATGCGCACCATGCGCTCGGCCGGAACCCCGATTTCCTTGGTCCAGATGTCGTACGCCTCGTCATCGCTGGCGTAGACGGTGACCCAGAGCTTTTCCTTCGGCAGGTTCAACCACTTGTCGGAAGTCAGGAAGTTCCAGGCGTAGCTGATGGCATCACGCTTGAAATAATCACCGAAGCTGAAGTTACCCAGCATTTCGAAGAAGGTGTGGTGACGAGCGGTATAACCGACGTTTTCCAGGTCGTTGTGCTTGCCGCCGGCGCGCACGCATTTCTGGCTGCTGACAGCGCGGGTGTACGCGCGCTTTTCCTGGCCCAGGAAGCAGTCCTTGAACTGGTTCATCCCCGCGTTGGTGAACAGCAGGGTTGGGTCGTTGCCCGGAATCAAAGAGCTGGAGGCTACACGGGTGTGGCCTTGCTCTTCGAAGAAGCGAAGGAAGGCTTCACGGATTTCTGCGCTTTTCATTAGGTTCTTCCACGGAGGCTGCGGCCAAAGGCCTGTTCGAAACGTCAACAGACGAAGCGACGGCAAAGGGCCGCATTATATCGGCCCTGCGCGCGGGGTACAGCGTGTTTATACGATAGAAACGGTCAATTGGAGTGCTAACGCTATCACTTGCGCGAAAAGTCGACGAATGTCGCGACGACCTGCTCGATTTGCGCACGGCTGACGTCCATGTGCGTGACCATGCGCAGACGCGCGGCGGCACTGAGCTTGATCCCGCGGTTGGCGGCAAAGGCCTTGATGGCCTCGGCCTGGTCGCCCATCTGCACGTAAACCATGTTGGTCTGCACCGGTTCGACCTCGAACCCCGCCCCGCGCAGGCCTTCGGCGAGCAACTGCGCGTTGACATGGTCATCGGCCAGGCGCTCTACGTTGTTATCCAGCGCATACAGGCCTGCCGCTGCGAGAACACCGGCCTGACGCATGCCGCCACCGACCATCTTGCGCAGGCGCCGGGCCTTGCCGATCAGCTCGGTCGAGCCGCACAGCACCGAACCGACCGGTGCGCCCAGGCCTTTGGACAGGCACACCGAGACGGAATCGAAATACTGGGTGATTTCCCGGGCATCCACACCCAGCTTCACTGCCGCGTTGTACAGACGTGCGCCGTCCAGGTGCAGTTGCAAGCCATGCTCGCGGGTAAAACTGCGCGCCCGCGCCAGGTATTCCAGCGGCAGGACCTTGCCTTGCATGGTGTTTTCCAGCGCCAGCAAACGGGTGCGGGCGAAATGGAAGTCGTCCGGCTTGATCGCAGCAGCGACCTGCGCCAGGTCCAGCGAACCATCGGCCTGCACTTCCAGCGGTTGCGGCTGGATCGAGCCAAGCACCGCCGCGCCACCCCCTTCGTACTTATAAGTGTGGGCCTGCTGGCCGACGATGTACTCGTCACCGCGCTCGCAATGGGCCATCAACCCCAGCAGGTTGCTCATGGTGCCGGTCGGCACGAACAGTGCTGCGGCGAAACCCAGGCGCCTGGCCAATTCGGCTTCCAGGTGATTGACCGTCGGATCTTCGCCATACACGTCATCGCCGGTGGCGGCCTTGGTCATTGCCTCAAGCATGCCGGCGCAAGGTTGGGTGACAGTGTCGCTGCGAAGATCGATAACACTCATGAATCTGGCCTCGGTAAGCAGGGGAAATCCCTTTCAGGAAGGAATTACTGCGGGCATGGCGACGATTAATCAACCCTTGCGTAGGAAAAGGCCGATTAATCCAACGGAAAAGTCGATGACAATCATCCAAAAGGGGTCATGCGCATACCGCAAATATGTGATAAAAACGCTGCGCCGCCAAACATTTGGGCGGCAAAAACGTTCTCAGGGCGGGGTGCAACTCCCCACCGGCGGTAATTGCGCGCAATGCGCATAGCCCGCGAGCGCTTGGTGACAGCACGGCTTCGGCGGTGCCTGACAGCAAGGTCAGCAGACCCGGTGTGATCCCGGGGCCGACGGTCATAGTCCGGATGAAGAGAGAACGGGATTGACAACAAAGGGCCGTCCGCCGGCATTCGTGCGAGCGTGCGTACCCTCAAATCCCCTTCGATTCATAACGCCCTGTTTTTCACACAAACAGGAGTCAGAACATGCAACCCACCGCAATCGACAGCAAAAGCAAACACCATCAGGGCGAGCGCGTAGCGTTCATCCAGGCCTGCTGGCACAAGGACATTGTCGATCAGAGCCGTAAAGGCTTCGTCGCCGAAATGATTACCCAGGGCTATCAGGAATCCGACATCGATTTCTTCGAAGTCGGCGGCGCCTTTGAAATGCCCCTGCACGCCAAGTTGCTGGCCAAGACCGGTCGTTATGCCGGCATCGTCGCCGCAGCCCTGGTGGTGGACGGCGGGATCTACCGTCACGAGTTCGTCGCCCAGTCGGTGGTCAGCGGCCTGATGCAGGTTCAACTGGAAACCGAAGTGCCGGTGTTCTCGGTGTCCCTGACCCCGCACCACTTCCATGCCGGCGAAGAACACCAGAAGTTCTTCTTCGAGCATTTCCTGCATAAAGGCCAGGAAGCGGCAAAGACCTGTGCGGATACGCTGTTGAAAATCCGTTCGCTGCGCCGCACTGAACCGCGCGCGGTAGCTGTCTAAAAGCCGAAAACCTTGTAGGAGCGAGCTTGCTCGCGATAGTCGTCAACGATAACGCGGGAAGCCTGGCACCCCGCGGCGTTTTCAGATTCATCGCGAGCAAGCTCGCTCCTACAGAGGTTAAATGCCGTAATCAGGCCAGGTTTTCGTCGGTGGTCGGCACGACCAGGATGCCGGCACGCAAACCATTCTTCACCCTGGGGTTCGGGAAGATGATCCGGGCGCCCTCTTCCTCGATGATCCAGCGGGTGTTGGCGATATCTTCCGCCAGCAGGTAACCCACTTCCAGCTCCGAAAAGTTCTCGATGTCCGCCGGCAGGTTCAGGCGGAAGCTGTCGCTGTGCTTGATGATTTCTCGCGCCACGCTGTACAGCTGCAAACCGTCCAGCGCGTCCTCAGTCAGTTCTGGTTCGGTGCCCTCGATGATCTGCTTTAGGCGCCTCTCCAGCAGCGAGACGTTGACACCGTCGTTCTGACCGAACGGCCGCGCCTTGCCCAACTCCAGGGTAAAAGCCTCGGCACCCAGCTTGTCGTAGGTATAGGAGCTGAACACGATGGACGGCTTGTTCTGCAGCAACACCGCTTCCATGCCGGCAGCACGCAGGCGCGCCAGTTCCTGACGCGAATGCTGGCGGTCTTCCTTCCACGGGTACAAGGCGAACTGCTCGATTTTCGAGCCACGAATCGCCGTGTGCAGGTCGTAGTGCAGGCGCTGGCGATCCGGCAGGCTGAAGAAGCTGGCAGCCAAACGTTCCAGCTCACAGGCGCGCAGGGCTTCGCAACCGCTGCTTTGTTCGTGACGGCCATTGAACAGCCGATTGACGTCCTGCTCGACGAAACGCTCGCCCTTGCGAATCGCTTCCGGGTTGCCGAACAGGAACAGAATACGTGCACGCGGCTTCAAGTCGCCACGGGCAATGTCGTGCAACAGGCGATCGAGCAATTCGATCGGCGCTGTTTCGTTGCCATGGATCCCCGCCGACAGCAGCAGGTCCAGGCCGTTGTCACGGGCTTCAGGTGGCCGGACTTCCAGCGCACCCTCGCTCAACCAGCGCATGCGCACGCCTTCGACAGTCAGTTGAGTCTTCTCCGCCGGTTCGCGGCCGGCGAGGGTCAGTTCAAGCAGTTTGCCGAGGGCGAGCATAGAGCGGTTTCCTTAGTGATCGTGGTTGCAGTCCGGGCCGTGGACGTGTTCCTCGTCGTCACCGAGGTCAGCCGGTTCCATTTCCAGTTGCAGACTTACCAGATTAGTCGCCAATGGGCGCAACAGCAGGTTGGCGTACTCGGCGTCGCCTTCTTCGACGTCCACGCCGATCAGCAACTGGCCACGGCCGTCCTGCTGGATCCACAGCTCTTTACCTTGCCACAGGACCGCGACGCGGGTGCAGGACGTTTCCAGTTGCGTGCCGTCGGTGTCTTCAAGGATCAGCTGCAGGGTATCGCTCATGTCTTTACGCTCTCGTTTGAGATGAATCAGCGCGCTGCCGTAGAAAGCGGCGCGCCGTCGATCAATTGATCTGGAATGGATAAACCGCGCCCAGTTTAAGGATTTGCGTCAGTTCATCCAGTGCCGTCCGGCACTCAAGCAGCAATTGCGGGTCCGCCAGATCGTTTTCGGTCATGCGGTCGCGATAGTGCTTCTCGACCCATTCGGTCAGTGTGCCGTACAACGGTGCCGTCATGATAACCCCTGGGTTGACGGCCGCCAGTTCGGTTTCGTTGAGCGCGACACGCAGTCGAAGGCAAGCAGGGCCACCGCCGTTCTGCATGCTCTGCTTGAGATCGAAGACTTTCACTTCGCGGATCAGGCCGCCGGAGCTGGTCAAACCCTGCAAGTACTGCCAGACACGCTCGTTGCCACGGCATTCTTCCGGCACGATCAACAGCATGGAGCCGTCAGGACGCGACAGCAGTTGGCTGTTGAACAGGTAGGAACGAACCGCGTCTTCCACGCTGACGGCGGAACGTGGCACACACACAGACTGAAATTTCCCACCGACTTTGGCGAGTTTGCTCTGCAATTCAGCGAGCATCTTCTCGGTCTCGAGGAACGCGTCCTCGTGATAGAACAGCACTTCACCATTACCCACGGCGATCACGTCGTTGTGGAACACGCCCTGATCGATCACCGACGGGTTCTGCTGGGCGTAGACTACGCCGTCATCGCTCAAGCCGTGTAAACGGGCAACGGCCTGGGACGCTTCGAGGGTCTGGCGCGCCGGGTACTTCTGCGGTGCCGGGTAGCGGGTGTCGAACGCACTGCGGCCGAACACGAAGAATTCGACACCGGCTTCGCCGTATTCACGGCAGAAACGCGTGTGGTTGGCCGCGCCTTCGTCACCGAATTGCGCCACGGCCGGCAAGGCGGCGTGGTGGGCGAAGTGTTTCTGGTCAGCGAACATCGCCCCCAGCACGCGGCTGGTGGTCGGGTGTTCGATGCTGCGGTGGTATTTGCAGTTGAGGTTGGCGGCGGTGAAATGCACGCGGCCATCAGCGGTGTCGGCGCTCGGGCTGACGGTCGCGGCGTTGGCCACCCACATGCTCGACGCCGAGCAACTGGCCACCAGCAGCGGCATCGCCTCTTGGGCAGCGCGTTCGATCACTTGAGCGTCGGTGCCGCCAAAGCCCAGGCGACGCAGTGCAGCCACATCCGGGCGCTCTTGCGGTGCCAGTACGCCTTGCTGGAAACCCATTTCCATCAGCGCTTTCATCTTTGCCAGGCCTTGCAGCGCCGCTTCCTTGGGGTTGGAAGACTGCTGGCTGTTGCTCTGGGACGCGACGTTGCCGTAGGACAGGCCGCCGTAGTTATGGGTCGGCCCCACTAGACCGTCAAAATTGACTTCATAGGATTTCATCAGCGAGGCTCCACGAGAATCTGTTGTTATAGGCTTCAGTAACTGTTCTTTTAGACCGCGTCGCGGCCATCGCGAGCGAGCTCGCTCCTACAGTGATTGCGTCGTACACAAGATATGTGAACGCCACCGAACCTGTGGGAGCGGGCTTGCCCGCGATAGGCATCACGCCATCTTCACGCCAGGCGTAAGGGCCGACGGCAATACCAGGCTCGGCGTTTCCAGCGAGGCCACCGGGTACGCGCAGTAATCCGCCGCGTAGTAAGCGCTGGCGCGGTGGTTGCCCGAGGCCCCTACGCCGCCGAATGGCGCGCTGCTCGCGGCACCGGTCAGTTGCTTGTTCCAGTTGACGATACCGGCACGGCTTTCCAGCCAGAATTGCTGGTAACGCGCCTCGGAGTCCGACAGCAGGCCGGCCGCCAGACCGTAGGCGGTGTCGTTGGCTTCAGCGATCGCCGCTTCAAAATCAGCGTAGCGGATCACCTGCAGCAACGGGCCGAACAGCTCTTCGTCAGGACGATCGGCAACGGCGCTCACGTCCAGGATGCCCGGGGTCAGCAAGGCCGATTGAGCCTGAGGCTGCGTCATTTCCAGCAGCGCCACGGCGCCGTTGGCCAGCAGATGCTCTTGCGCATCCATCAACGCTTTCGCAGCGCCAAGGGAAACCACCGAGCCCATGAACGGCGCCGGCTGCTGATCGAAGGCTCCGACTGAGAGGGTCGAGCTGACCGCCACCAGGCGCGCCAGCAACGAGTCGCCCCAGGCACCTTGCGGCACCAGCAAGCGACGGGCACAGGTGCAACGCTGGCCGGCGGAAATGAACGCCGACTGAATGATGGTGTACACCGCGGCATCGAGGTCGGCGACCTGATCGACCACCAGCGGGTTGTTACCGCCCATTTCCAGCGCCAGGATCTTGTCCGGACGACCGGCGAATTGCTGGTGCAGGTGATTGCCGGTGCGGCTGGAACCGGTGAAGAACAGCCCGTCGATGCCCGGGTTCGCCGCCAGGGCGATGCCGGTTTCGCGAGCGCCTTGCAGCAGGTTCAAGACGCCAGCTGGCAGGCCAGCCTCGATCCAGCACTTGACCGTCAGCTCAGCGACTTTCGGTGTCAGTTCGCTTGGCTTGAACAGCACGCTGTTACCGGCCAACAGTGCCGGCACGATATGGCCGTTCGGCAGGTGACCCGGGAAGTTGTACGGACCAAACACCGCGACTACACCGTGGGGTTTGTGGCGCAGCACAGCGGTGGCATCGCCCAGCGGCCCGCTCTTCTCGCCGGTACGTTCGCGGTAGCTCTGCACCGAGATGGCAATCTTGTTGACCATGCTGGTGACTTCGGTCGCCGCTTCCCACAGGGGTTTGCCGGTTTCTTCGCCGATGGTATGAGCCAATTCGTCAGCGTGATTCTTCAGCGCGGCGGCAAAGGCCTCCAGCACCGAGATACGCTCTTCCAGGGTGCGCCGCGCCCAGTCCGGGAACGCCTGACGCGCCGCTTGCACAGCCGACTCGACCTGACCGGCGGTGGCTCCGACGCCGGACCACAGCACCTGCTGGGTCACCGGGTTCAGCGACTCGAAGGCTTCGCCCCCACCTGCCAGCCATTCACCTGCGATGTAAAGCGACTTCATTATTTCGACTCCCGAGCTGCGGACAACGCCACGGCGCGCACTTGATCGCCCGCGTTGAGTTGAAGACGTTTGGCGGTCAGCGGGTCGACCACCAGGGTGCCGGCGGCCAGACGTGCAGGCGCGGCAGTGATCCGGCAGTCCTCGCGCTTGCGGTTGTGAATGATGAATGGCGTGGCATCGTCACCCGGTGTGCCGACGGCCAGCACCAGCGCCTGGCTGTCGCGCACGGCGCGGATCTTGCCGGTTTCGCACTCGATCGCCGGGCCTGCGTCGAAGATATCGACGTAGCCCTGGTAGCTGAAACCTTCGCTCTTGAGCATGGCCAGCGCCGGCTCGGTGTCCGGATGAACCTGACCGATCACGTTGCGCGCATCCGGCGACAGGAAGCAGGTGTACAGCGGGAATTTCGGCATCAGTTCGGCGATGAACGCCTTGTTGCCCACGCCGGTCAGGTAGTCAGCCTGGCTGAATTCCATCTTGAAGAAGTGCCGGCCCAGGCTTTCCCAGAACGGCGAACGCCCGGCCTCGTCGGAAACACCGCGCATTTCGGCAATGATCTTGTTGCCGAACAGTTGCGGGAATTCGGCGATGAACAGCATCCGCGCCTTGGACAGCATGCGACCGTTGAGGCCACTGCGGTAATCGGCGTGCAGGAACAGCGAGCACAGCTCGGAGTTGCCGGTCAGGTCGTTGGCCAGGAACAGCGTCGGGATTTCACGATAGATGTTCAGCTCTTGCGAAGCGCTGACCGTCAGACCGACCCGGAAGTTGTACCAGGGCTCACGCAGGCCAACGGCGCCGGCAATGGCGGAAATACCCACCACGCGCCCGTCGTCATCTTCGAGCACGAACAGGTAGTCCGCGTCGCCCCGCCCGGCTTCGCCGCGAAAGGTCTTCTCGGCCCAGCCGACCCGATGGGCCAGCCGCTCTTCGTTGGCCGGCAAGGTGGTCAGGCCGGTGCCGGTGCTGCGGGCCAGGTCGATCAGAGCGGGTAAATCGCTGCTGCGTACGGGACGAACGATCATGCTATCTCCTCAAACGGGCCGCTTGCGCCACCCGTGAAACTTCGCTGCTTTCTAAACGAGCAATCAGGCCAGGTCGCTGTTAAACCGCGACCAGGCGCACGCTGGCACCCTCGCCGACACCCAGGGCTTCGGCGGCCTCCAGGTCCAGGGTCACCGGTTTGCCCGGCGCGTAATCGAGCTCGAGCATGACCGCGCGGTAATCCTGCAACTGGGCATTGGCAACCAGGTACTGGCGACCGACACCTTTGACCGGCTCACCGATCTTCACCGGCACCACACGGCTTTGGGCGATCGAACGGATCCCCGAGACACGGGCATGCAGGGTCGGGCCACCGTCGAAGATGTCGATGTAGTGATCGGTCTCGAAACCTTCGCGCATCAGAATGTCGAAGGTGATCTGCGCGCGCGGGTGCACCTGGCCCATGGCCTCTTGAGCGGAGTCCGGCAGCAGTGGCACGTAGATCGGGTAATGCGGCATCAGTTCGGCAAGGAACGTACGGCTTTTCAGCCCGCACAGACGCTCTGCTTCGGCGTAGTTGAGGTCGAAGAAGTTGCGGCCGATGGCATCCCAGAACGGCGAGTCGCCGTTTTCATCGCTGTAACCGACGATTTCGGTCACCACGGAATCGGCAAAACGCTCCGGATGGCTGGCCACGAACAGCAAACGGCCACGGGAGTTGAGCTCCGACCAAGGCGACCCCACCAACTCGCGCTGCACATAGAAGCTGGTCAGCAAGCTGTTGCCGGTCAGGTCGTGGCACTGGGAGAGCACGTGGATCTTGTTGTGAATCTTCAGCTCGCGGGAAGCGTGCACGAAGGTTTCGTTGCGAAAGCTGTAGAACGGCTCGGAGTAACCGGCCGACGCCACGATGGCCGAGCAACCGACCAGCTTGCCGGTAGCGGAGTCTTCGAGGACGAAGAAATAGCTTTCCTCACCGTTGAAACTCACTTCGGCGGCGAACGAGGCTTCGCTTGCCGCGATCTTGTCGCTCAGGCGCTCAACGTCATCCGGCAAGGAAGTGACACCAATCGGACTGTCCGCAGCCAGACGCTGTACCTCGCCCAGATCAGCCATTTGCGCGGGGCGCATCACCAGCATGGTGTCACTCCTTTCTAAAACTCTTTTGAGGGAAATAAGCCGGGGCCGCCTTGGAACTCCTGTGGGAGCGAGCTTGCTCGCGATGGAGTGTCAGTCGACACCAATGTGGCTGATCCACCATCGCGAGCAAGCTCGCTCCTACAGTAAAGCGGGCCCGGCATAAAAATTGGGTTCGACGCCTGAAAGGTCAGGCGTCGAAGGGTCTATCAGGCTTGCGTCAGTTTTGCCGCGGCACGTTCGAAGCGGTCCAGACCGGCATCGATATCGGCGTCTTCCACCACCAGGCTCGGGGCGAAACGCACCACGTCCGGGCCGGCTTGCAGAATCATCAGGCCTTCTTGTTCAGCGGCGTTGAAGATGTCCTTGGCCTTGCCTTTCCAGGCATCGCTCAGCACACAGCCGATCAACAGACCCAGGCCACGGACCTGGGTGAACAGGCCGTATTTCTCGCCGATCTGCTCAAGGCGTGCCTTGAACTTGTCGTGCTTGGCATTGACGCCAGCCAGCACCTCTGGGGTGTTGATCACGTCGATCACCGCACCTGCGACAGCGCACGCCAGCGGGTTGCCGCCGTAAGTGGTGCCGTGGGTGCCGACGACCAGGTGCTTGGCCAGGTCTTCGGTGGTCAGCATGGCGGCGATCGGGAAACCACCGCCCAGGCTCTTGGCGCTGGTCAGGATGTCCGGGATCACGCCGTAATGCTGGTAGGCGAACAGGTGGCCGGTACGGCCCATGCCGGTTTGCACTTCGTCGAACACCAGCAGCGCGTTGTGCTCGTTGCACAGTTCGCGGGCGCCTTGCAGGTAGGCCAGTTCGGCCGGCAGTACACCGCCCTCACCTTGAATAGGCTCCAGGACCACGGCGCAGGTCTTGTCGGAAACGGCAGCTTTCAACGCAGCCAGATCGTTGTACGGCACGTGGGTGATGCCGGTGATCTTCGGACCGAAGCCATCGGAATACTTCGACTGGCCACCGACGTTCACGGTGAACAGGGTACGGCCGTGGAAGCTGTTGAGCGCGGCGATGATCTCGTACTTCTCGCTGCCATAACGGTCGAACGCGACACGACGGGCCAGCTTGAAGGCGGCCTCGTTGGCTTCGGCGCCGGAGTTGCAGAAGAAGGCGCGCTCGGCAAAGGTGGCGTCAACCAGCTTGTGCGCCAGGCGCAGGGCCGGCTCATTGGTGAACACATTGGACACGTGCCACAGCTTGTTCGCCTGCTCGGTCAAGGCACCGACCAGCGCCGGATGCGCGTGACCCAATACGTTGACGGCGATCCCGCCGGCGAAGTCGATCAGCTCGCGACCGGACTGGTCCCAAACGCGGGAACCGGCGCCACGCACAGGAATGAATGCGGCAGGCGCATAGTTGGGAACCATTACCTGATCGAAATCGGCGCGTTGTACCGCAGCGTGCTCAACGGACATCGGAGTCTCCTGAAGAGAAAACACTCGCCTGAAACTGGCGAGCTTGGTGAGGATTGTAAGGACAGTTTTCAGCCCGGCCTTGCCGCCAAGCGACAACTTCTTATAGCGCAAACCCCGGATTTTCCCGGGTTTACGGCAATGCGACATATAGGGTCGCAAAGGCGCAGTTTAACTGGCGGCGGACGTTTGCGGCAGGCTTGCTGCGTTGTAACTCATGGCAATGACCCGAGTGCGGTAAATATGTACCGCACAGCGTCCGGGTTCGCGCGGTTTCCTAAGGGCCTCATCCCACTTCGATGGTCACCTTAACCGCATGAATACCCAACATACCGACATTGCTCGCGACGCCTTCAGGCCAGACGCTCACTATCAGCACCTGATCAACGTGATCCCCTCCTGGCTCCGCCAAGCAACGCCTCAACGGCGTGAGGCACTGCGCAACAGCGCGCCAGGCATTCCGGCCGGGCTCAAGGACGCTCCACCCCATCAGCATGCAGAACTGGGCAAACTCATTGCCCGTCATGTGACCAGCCAGAACCAGGTTGATCAAATGATGGCAAAGCTGCAGAGCCCCGCCGACTTCGCCGAACCACTTCTCGAAGCGGCGCTCAAGACCCGATTCGGCCTGGAACTGGACGCTCGTAAAACGTTCCTTCGCCTTTACATCCCGGCTCACATCCCATGGCTTCGGCTGAAATCCGGCGCTGCGCGCACCTGGACGGTGTCCCTGCTGGATGCCGCACTGCACAATTTTGAAAGCACCGAAACCAAAGCAGACGCCTTCGAGCCCGCCTCGACTTACATCACGCCCCCCCTCTGCTACCGGGCAATTCAATACATTGCCGCAGATACTGGAAAAGATGCCCATCACGGCTTTTACCAGCCTCTGCCGGGAACTGGACATTGGCCAGCGCTATAAAGAGTATCTGGACGACAACCTTGGCATCAGCAATCCCGTGGCCGCGGCAATACTGAAATCGAAAATTCACGACAGCCAGAAAACCGCACTCACCGCTGCCCTGCACATGGCGCAGATGCAAAAATTGCTGGGCAGTGACGTCCACCGACTGACTCTTGGCTTGCTCGACAACCTGCCTTCTTTACGTTTGCATGGTCTGCCCTGGGGCTACCATGAACTGACAATCATGAACGCTCGCCTGACTGGCATCGTTTTGTTTGCACCGGATCTGGAGCGCGCAACAGAAGTGGTCAGAGTGGTGGCCTACATTCCTGACGACCCCGAACACCCGATCAAGGAATACAGTTCAACCGCCGCATTCGCCGAGGAACTTGGTCAGCGCTTGCGTGCCCCCGAATACCAACAGTTTTTCAGTCGATTCATCAATCATGAGGATCGTGGGCACTTTTTCGCGCAGTTGAACAACGAGCTATCACCTTTAACCTGGCAGCCTGTTCCACCGGGCGATCCGCACCCGACCTGGCGAGAGCGCCCCAACCAACGTCCCGACTTGCACATTGCGGCCACACCGGTGAAAGACGATCTCTTGACCCACCTCTATCAGAGCAAGCTCAACAAGATCCTCAACGATGCGCGAGTGATCGCCGTGTCCACCGCAACAGTCGACCAGAGAGCCCGCTGGGCCTTATGGGACTCCTTTACGGAAATAGCTTCGACCCTGCTGAACATCGCGGCCTTTATTGCCCTGCCGTTCGTACCCTTCCTTGGCGAGTTGATGCTGGCCTACATGGCCTACCAGTTGCTCGACGAAACCTTCGAAAGCATTGTTGACTGGGCCGAGGGCCACACCACCGAGGCCTTCGAGCATTTCATGGGCGTTGTTGAATCCGCCGTACAACTGGGCACCTTTGCGGTGGGTGGCGTGATCGCGGCGGGAGAATTTCGCGCGATCCTGCCCAAGGAAATTGTGCAGTTCATCGACCGTTTCAATTCGGTGAAGCGGCCCAATGGCGAAACCCGCTATTGGAAACCCGACCTGACCGCCTACGAGCACCCCGCCACACTCCCAGCGGACTCAAAACCGGATTCACTCGGACTGCACAGGCATCAAGGTAAAACCCTGTTACCCCTGGAAGGCAAAAACTACGCCGTCAGCGAGGACTCCGTCATCGGCGAGTACCGCATCGACCACCCCTCCCGCCCTGACGCCTACAAACCACAACTGCGGCACAACGGCACCGGCGCCTGGCAAACCGAACTCGACCAGCCGTTGAGCTGGGACCAGGCCACCGTGCTGCACCGTATCGGCCCGGACATGCAGCGATTTTCGGCCAGCACCCGCGAGCGCATCCTCAGCATCAGCGGCAGCCACGAAGATACCCTGCGCAAGATACACGTGCATGCCGGGCAGGTGCCGCCGTTACTGGCCGACACACTCAAACGCTTCAGGATCGATCAGGACATACAAACCTTTATTGATCAGATCGGCAGCGACCAGCCGGAGCACTCCCTCAAGGCGGATCCCGTGACACAGCTGGAACTGCTCAATGAAAACGGTTACTGGCCGGCAAACAAAGGCCTGCGACTGATCGACGAAAATGCGCAAACCCTTTGGCAAAGCCCGGCGCCCGATGTACCCGTGGTGGAAATCGACGCCACCCGCCTCACCGACGGCGACCTGCTGAAAACCTTTCTCCTGACCCTGTCGGACAGCGAAGCCAGAACGCTGATGGGCGAAGAATTCGGTCACCCCTCCCCTGGCCTGGAAAACCGGGCGCAGCGGTTGCGCAAGATACTCGCGCGGCTTGCCGAACAGAAACGGCAAGGCCTGTTCGATCAGCGTTATCGCAGACTCGAACGGGGCGCTCAAGGCCCCATACAAGCAGTCATGGATGCTGAGCCCGGACTACCAAGCAGCGTTGCAGAAGCGATTGTGAACACAGCAAACGAACAGGAACTGCAACAGCTGAAAAAACCAACCATTTCCCCTCGCCTGGTCGAGCTGAGCCAGGAGGCCAGATTACAAGTACGAGTGACACGCGCCTACGAGGGGCTTGATTTGCCATCGACCGAGAACAACCTCGACACCGACCGGCTGGCCTTGCACACCCTGGAAAAACTGCCAGGCTGGACGGGACAGCTACGACTGGAAACCCGCCAGTACGCCCATGAAGGCCTCCTGATCGACAGCGTTGGCAGTGCCGACGCGCCCCTGCGTAAAGTGCTGGTGCTCAGAGTAGAAGGCGAGTATCAGGCGTTCGATCAAGACGGCGAAGAACTCAGCGGCATGGACTCGCTTTACGCATGCCTATTACAGGCCATGCCGGACAGTGAACGCACCGCCCTGAACCTTCATATCGGTGAAGGTGAACGACTCAAACAGTTAATTCGCAATCACGCCTTGAGCCGTGACGCATTAAGCTCGCTGCTGGCTCGACACCCCAACCTCAAACCCACCTACGACCCAAAGGTAATGCGCTTGCTCGGTGGCGGTGACGGGTATCGTCAAATGCCACGCAACACACCTACCTTGCAAGCTCGGGCTCAGACACTGTTCCCCCATCTATCCGCCGAAGAGCTCGACGCCTTCGTCGAACGCCTGCAACAGCACCCAAACGGACCGCGGGCAGAACTGAATCGGCTTATGGTTCAACACACGCAGCTCCAGGAAACGCTTTCTTCCTGGCGCGACGAAATTCCGCTGTTTATTCCAGACACACAACTCAGGGTCACTCCCGAGCAATTCGCTGCACAAAAGCAGCTCCGTCGACAGTTCACCATCGACCTGATGGACTGCTGGCGACAGCAATGGACCCTTCCCGAGACCGCGCTTGAAAGAGTCGACTTCAACTTCTTCCAACCGATCATCGGCGAATTGCCAGCCCTGAGCACCGACTTCAGCGGCGTCACAATGCTTACACTGGAAGGCAGCAGCGCCACGCGGGGCATGCATGAGTTTCTGCGCAGCTTTACCGGTTTACGCATCCTGAAACTGCGCGATTTCAACCTTGGCCACTTACCGGACACCCTTCCATCGTTGCAACTCGAAGAACTCATTCTGAGCAATTGCGCGATCACCCTCAGCCCCGAAAGCCAAGTCGGGCTCGCGGGCCTGCATCGGTTGACCACAATGGACCTGTACAAGAACCCCTTGGGCCTGACACCCGATGTCGGCAGCATGCCCGATTTGAATTACATCGACTTATCGCAGACGGGCATTACTGAACTCCCGCGCGAATTATTGACTCGCCCACGCCTGCGCACCGCCCTGCTCAATAACAACCAGATCAAAGAGTTGCCCAGCGCATTGTTCACACTGCAACAACGCACCCAGGAGGGTTTCGACCTGGGCAACAATCCGCTTTCAAACGCAGCCCGCGAACGCCTCAAACAGCACTTCCAGCAGACCCGTCAGGACTTCGGTATCTTTGCCGAAGAAACAGATATCCACCGCGCGCAGGCACTGTACCCCTGGATGGACCAGGAAGACGCCAGCAAATTCGTCTACAAACTGCCCGGGACCCTGGATGAGGGGCGAGTCGAACTGACCCGCCTGGAAGTCGAACTCACCACCCTGGAGAACGACCTGTCCGCCTGGACCGGCAATATTCCCGCCGTCCACCCCCACAGCAATCAACCCTTCACTGCCCAGCAACTGCTGATCGAACACTCGACGCGGGACGCATTCAGAGAGTCCGTACTGCGCTGCTGGCGCCGGGAAAGCGACCCGGAGGACTTCGACGTTTCACTGCAAGCAACTACTTATGACCTGAGTCTGGAGACACGGATTACCGGTAACCTGCCGACACTGAGCGCAGATTTCAGCCATGTTTCTCTGGTTTACCTGAGTAGCGAAAGTGGCCTGACCACAGGCGTCACCGGATTCCTGGAGTGCTTCCCCAAACTCAAGACCCTCGTTATCAACGACTTCAGACTGGGCGATATCCCGGAGGCGATCTTCCGGATGAGCGATTTGAGATCGCTCAATCTCCTCGACTGCAACATCACCCTGACCCCGCAGTCTGCCCTGAACCTGGCCGAGATGGCCCGCCTGGAATTCATCGACTTGAGGAACAATCCGCTGGGGCTGGCTCCAGATATCAGCCAGATGGCGGACCTGGCGACCCTGCAACTGGACAACTGCGGGCTCACCGAATTACCCGCTGGACTGTTGCAGCTCAAGAGCCTGGAAACCGTAGACCTGAGCGACAACGCAATCAGCCGGATACCCGCCGACGTCCTCGAACTGCCGCTGGAAGTCGCCGAAAGCATCAACTTGCGGGGCAATCCGTTCTCCGAAGACAGCCTGCAGACCCTGATCGAGTATTTCAGGCTGACCAGTGTCGACTTCGGCATTCAGGAAGTGATCGATCGGGCAGAATTGGAGGTGTCGACGTCCGAGGCGTCCGAACCGGAAGACTGATCGGGATCAGGTGCTGATCAGCCGCGCTCCGGCGGCACCGATGACAATTCGAACGGGCTGCTGCTGCGCCGCTGGTTGCGATCTTCCCGCGGCGTGGCACCGAAGAAATTGCGGTAGGCGCTGGAGAAATGCGGCCCCGAGGAGAAGCCACAGGACAGGCCGATCTGGATGATCGACTTGCTGGTTTGCATCAACATCTGCCGGGCCTTGTTCAGGCGCAGTTCCAGGTAATACTGGCTCGGCACGCGGTTGAGGTATTGCTTGAAGATCCGCTCCAGCTGCCGACGGGATACGCACACGTGCTGGGCGATTTCGTCGGTGGTCAGCGGTTCTTCGATGTTGGCTTCCATGAGCAACACTGCTTGTGTGAGCTTCGGATGGCTGGAACCCAGGCGGTTCTGTAACGGAATGCGCTGGCGTTCGCCGCCCTCGCGGATGCGCTCGACCACCAGTTCTTCGGATACCGCACCGGCCAGTTCCGCACCGTGATCGCGGGCCAGCACGGCCAGCAACAAGTCGAGCACCGACATCCCGCCGCACGCGGTCAGGCGATCGCGATCCCAGTCGAACAAGTGACTGGTGGCGATGACCTTCGGAAAGCGCTCGGCGAAATCGTCCTGCCAGCGCCAATGCACAGCCGCGCGATAACCGTCGAGCAAACCCAACTGCGCCAGCGGGTAAACACCGGCCGACAGACCGCCGATCACGCAACCGGAACGCACCAGTTGCTTGAGCGCACTGCTGAGCGCCGGCGCCAGTGCGGTCGGTGGTTCGTCAGCGAGCAGGAACAGTTTCTGGAAGTTTTCGAGCTTGCCGGTCCACGCCTCACCCGGCAATTGCCAGGCGCTTTCGCTCGGCGCTTCGGCCTGCAGGAACGACAGTTCGTAAACCACGTCTGGATGCACACGCTGGGCAACACGCAAGGCCTCCTCAGCCAGCGCAAGCGTCAGTGCTTTAGTGCTGGGCCAAATCAGGAAACCAATTCGATGGGCAGTCATGGTGGGCAATCCGAAACGAAAACAGTGTTAGAAGCCAAAAGCGGCTGCAACCAAATTAGACCATCTGGCGCGCGCTGCGCAGCATGGCCTAATTTGGTGCGTAACGGGAGCGATTACTTCAGGCTACCCGACAGGAATTGCTGCAGACGCTCGGATTGCGGGTTCACCAGCACTTCGCGCGGGTTACCGCTTTCTTCAACCACACCTTTGTGCAGGAACACCAGCTGGTTCGACACTTCACGGGCAAAGCCCATTTCGTGGGTCACCACGACCATGGTCCGGCCTTCCTGGGCCAGAGCCTGCATGACTTTCAACACGTCGCCGACCAGCTCCGGGTCGAGGGCCGAGGTCGGTTCGTCGAACAGCATCACCTCAGGTTCCATCGCCAGCGCACGGGCAATCGCCACGCGCTGCTGCTCGCCGCCGGACATGTGCCCAGGGTAAGCATCCTTGCGATGGGCCACGCCCACCTTGTTCAGGTAGTGTTCGGCCTTCTCGCGAGCTTCAGCCTTGGACACGCCAAGCACATGCACCGGCGCTTCCATGATGTTTTCCAGCGCGGTCATGTGCGACCACAGGTTGAAATGCTGGAACACCATCGACAGGCGCGAACGCATGCGTTGCAGCTGTTTCGGGTCGGCGGCCTTCAGCGCGCCGTCCTTGTTCGCCACCAGCTTCAGCTCTTCGTTGTTGAGCAGAATCCTGCCCGCGTGCGGCTGCTCCAGCAGGTTGATGCAACGCAGGAAAGTACTTTTGCCGGAGCCACTGGAACCGATGATGCTGATCACATCGCCGGCTGCCGCTTTCAGGGACACGCCCTTGAGCACTTCGTGACTGCCATAGCGTTTATGCAGGTCTTGGACTTCAAGTTTGTACATGCTGTCGGTTCTCACAAAAACAGTCAGTCAGTGATATCAGTGCTTGCGCGGGGCCAGGTAGCCCAGCCAGCGGCGCTCGGCCATCTTGAACAGCTTCACCAGGATGAAGGTCAGGCACAGGTAGAATACGCCAGCGGTGATGTACGCCTCGAACGGCAGGTAGAACTGGGCGTTGACCGTGCGCGCGGCACCGGTGATGTCGATCAGGGTCACGATGGACGCCAGACTGGTGGTCTGCAGCATCATGATCACTTCGTTGCTGTACTGCGGCAGCGCGCGACGCAGGGCCGACGGCAGCAGGATGCGCTTGTACATCTTGACCCGCGACATGCCCATGGCCTTGGCCGCTTCGATCTCGCCGTTCGGCGTGGCGCGCAGGCTGCCGGCGATGATTTCGGCGGTGTAGGCGCTGGTGTTGATCGCGAACGCCAGGCACGCACAGAACGTTGCGCTGGACAGCCACGGCCAGAGGAAACTTTCCCGCACCGCTTCGAACTGCGCCAGACCGTAGTAAATCAAGAACAGCTGCACCAGCATCGGCGTGCCGCGGATCACGTAGGTGTAGAGCCAGGCCGACATGTTGACGACCGAGTTCTTCGAGACGCGCATCAGGCCCAGCGGCAAGGCGCACAGCAAGCCGAAGAACAGCGACAGCGCGAGCAGTTTGAGGGTGGTCACCAGGCCGCCAAGGTACAGCGGCATGGCCTCCCAAATGACGTTGTAGTCGAAGATCATAGATCAGCCGCCCTTACGCCTACCGAGTAGCGCTTCTCAAGGTGACGCAATGCCAGCAACGACACACTGGTGATCACCAGGTACATCGCGGCTACTGCGAGGAAGAAGGTGAAAGGCTCGCGGGTGGCATCGGCCGCCTGCTTGGCCTTGAACATCATGTCTTGCAGACCCACCACCGAAATCAGCGCGGTAGCCTTGGTCAATACCAGCCAGTTGTTGGTGAAACCCGGAATCGCCAGGCGAATCATCTGTGGTACCAACACCCGGAAGAACACCTGAAAACTGCTCATGCCGTAGGCCATGCCGGCTTCGGCCTGACCCTTGGGGATCGCCATGAAGGCGCCACGGAAGGTTTCCGACAGGTACGCACCGAAGATGAAGCCCAGGGTGCCGATACCGGCCGCCAACGGGTTCAGGTCGATGTACTCGTCAAAGCCGAGCAGCGGTGCGACGCGGTTGAGCAGGTCCTGGCCGCCGTAGAAAATCAGCAGGATCAGCACCAGGTCGGGAATACCGCGGATCACCGTGGAATACAGGTCGCCCAGCCAGGCCAGCCAGCGCACCGGCGACAGACGCAGTGCCACGCCGATCAGGCCCAGAACGATGGCCATGGCCATGGACGACAAGGCGAGCTGAAGCGTCAGCCAAGCGCCATCGAGGATGACAGCCCCGTAGCCTTTCAACATGATTCAGGTCCTCGAAAGTTGGGATGAAAAAATGGCGCAAACCTCAGAGATCCTGTTGCTTGCGCCATTTCGGACTTGTCGCTGGGACGAATTACTTGCCGTAGATATCGAAGGCGAAGTACTTGTCCTGGATTTGCTTGTACTTGCCGTTCGCACGAATGGCTGCGATGGCGTTGTTGAGCTTGTCCAGATCTTCCTTGTCGCCCTTGCGCACCGCGATACCTACGCCGTCGCCGAAGTATTTGACGTCGGTGAACGCAGGGCCGACGAAGGCGAAGCCTTTACCGGCATCGGTTTTCAGGAAGCCGTCATCCAAAAGCGTAGCGTCTGCCACGGTGCCGTCGAGGCGGCCGGCGGCCACGTCGAGGTAAATTTCGTTCTGCGAACCGTAAGGCTTGATCTCGGCACCCAGCGGGGCCAGGACTTCGCGGGCGAAACGCTCGTGGATCGAACCACGCTGCACGCCGATGTTCTTGCCCTTGAGCTCGGTCAGGCCTTCGCTGACCTGAGTGCCGGCCTTCATGACCAGGCGAGCCGGGGTGTTGTAGTACTTGTTGGTGAAGTCCACGGACTTCTTGCGATCTTCAGTGATCGACATGGACGACAGGATCGCGTCGATCTTGCGCACTTTAAGCGCAGGGATCAGGCCGTCGAACTCTTGCTCGACCCACACGCACTTGACCTTCATTTCTTCGCACAGCGCGTTGCCGATGTCGTAGTCGAAACCAACGATGCTGCCATCCGGCGCCTTGGACGCGAACGGAGGGTAAGCCGCCTCGATACCGATTTTCAGAGGTTTTTCATCGGCGAAGGTTGGCAAGGACAGCACGGACAGTGCCAGGGCGCCAAGCAGCACGAGTTTCTTCATCTTGGGACTCCATCGGTAAAGGGCAAAAACGGCAGAGTGAGCGACAGCCCAATATGCGAATGAGTGGAACCAGAAAGCAGTGCTGCGTCCTGGGAAGCGGGTGTTGAAATTCAACACGAGCAACGACGAGCGAGTGATCGGCATTCTAACGACAGGCCCGAGGCCGATATTTCTTCAATGCGACAACTAATTACAGAAGCACCGAGAAAGCCGTTTTAGCACGTTGACAGCCCTGCAAAATCATGCAAGAGCAAAAGATAGTGAACCGATCTATGCTGCAAATTGCGGGCCTATTATTGGCAAACCCTTCTAATCCGGCAAGCGCAGTGTAGCGGCTTATTTTTTTGAGGCGCATTTCAGGCCCGGATTTAAGCCCCGGCGTTTCCCAATGCCCCGTATTGGCGCGATGCGGTTACACATTCAGTAACCTGAAAGAACGCAGGTAACAGTAGGAAAATGCCGACAGAGTATCCCGATAATTATTGGTAGATGTTGCTGTAGCGCCTGCTAAACCGCTATCGCGAGCAAGCCCGCTCCCACAATGGTTTTGTGTCGAACGCAAATATCGCATTCACCACAGATCCCCTGTGGGAGCGAGCTTGCTCGCGATGAGGCCAGCCCAACCAACACAAAAACCCAGGCACAAAAAAGCCCCGCCAGGCTCAACACCTGACAGGGCGTTTAAGTGACTCAGAACCGCCGCTTACGCGACATTCATGGTCTTGTGGGTATCAATCAAATGCTGCACCACACTCGGATCAGCCAAGGTGGAAATATCACCCAACCCCTCATATTCCGCCGTGGCAATCTTGCGCAGAATCCGGCGCATGATCTTGCCCGAACGAGTCTTCGGCAGCCCCGGCGCCCACTGGATCACATCCGGTGAAGCAATCGGGCCGATCTCCTTGCGCACCCAGTTTTTCAGTTCCAGGCGCAACTGCTCGTTCGGCTCTTCACCGTTCTTAAGGGTGACATAGACATAAATGCCCTGCCCCTTGATGTCGTGCGGCACGCCAACCACCGCCGCTTCGGCGACTTTCGGGTGCGCAACCATCGCGCTTTCGATCTCGGCGGTGCCCATGCGGTGGCCGGACACGTTGAGCACGTCGTCCACCCGACCGGTGATCCAGTAGTAACCATCGGCATCGCGACGGGCGCCGTCACCGGTGAAGTACATGCCACGGAAGGTTTTGAAGTAAGTGTCGACGAAGCGGTCATGGTCGCCAAACAGCGTACGTGCCTGGCCTGGCCACGAATCGAGAATCACCAGGTTGCCCTCGGCCTCGCCTTCGACGATGTTGCCCAGGTTGTCCACCAGGGCCGGCACCACGCCGAAGAACGGACGCGCCGCAGAGCCTGGCTTGAGCGCATGAGCGCCCGGCAGCGGGCTCATCATGTTGCCGCCGGTTTCGGTCTGCCACCAGGTGTCGACGATCGGGCAACGGGACTTGCCGACATTCTTGTAGTACCAGTCCCAGGCTTCCGGGTTGATCGGCTCGCCCACCGAACCCAACAGGCGCAGGCTGCTGCCGTCAGCGCCTTCAACAGCCGCAGTGCCCGAGGCCATCATGGCGCGGATCGCGGTCGGTGCGGTGTAGAGGATATTGACCTTGTGCTTGTCGACGATCTTCGCCACCCGGGTGATGTCCGGGTAGTTCGGCACGCCTTCGAACAGCAGCGTGGTCGCGCCATTGGCCAGCGGGCCGTAGACGATGTAGCTGTGGCCGGTGACCCAGCCGACGTCGGCGGTGCACCAGTAGATTTCACCCGGGCGGTAGTCGAACACGCGCTCGTGGGTCATGGCTGCGTACAACAGGTAGCCGCCGGTGGTGTGCTGCACGCCCTTCGGCTTGCCAGTGGAGCCGGAGGTGTAAAGGATGAACAGCGCTTCTTCGGCGCCCATCTCTTTCGGCGCACACACGGTGCCGGCCACTTTCATCAGGTCCTCGAACCAGATGTCGCGATGCTGGTTCCACTTGATGTCGCCACCGGTGCGCTTGCACACGATGACTTTCTGGATGCTGCTGGTTTCCGGGTTGGTCAGCGCGTCGTCGACGTTGGCCTTGAGCGGGATCTTCTTGCCGGCACGAATGCCTTCGTCGGCGGTGATAACCACTTTGGATTTGCAGTCGATGATGCGACCGGCCAGGGCCTCCGGGGAGAAGCCGCCGAACACCACCGAGTGAATCGCGCCGATCCGGGTACAGGCCAGCATGGCGACCACGGCTTCGGGGATCATCGGCATATAGATAGTCACCACGTCGCCGCGGTGCACGTCCTGACCACGCAGGGCGTTGGCGAACTTGCACACTTGCTCGTGCAGTTCGCGGTAAGTGATGTTGCGGCTTTCGGCAGGGTCATCGCCCTCCCAGATGATCGCGACCTGATCGCCGCGCTCGGCCAGATGACGGTCCAGGCAGTTGTAGGAAACGTTCAGGGTGCCGTCGGCGAACCATTTGATGTCGACATGGTGATCGTCGAAGGAAGTCTGCTTCACCGTGGTGAAAGGCTTGATCCAGTCGAGGCGCTTGGCTTGCTCGCGCCAGAAGCCGTCCGGGTTGACGACCGACTGCTGGTACATGGCCTTGTAGGTCGCCTCGTCGGTCAGCGTGTTAGCCAGAACCTCGGGACGAACGGGATACAGGGAAGCCGCACTCATCTTTCTTACCTCGGTGGAATAGTTGTTTTTGTATGACCCTGTTTTAGCCGGGCCGGGGCTATAGAACCATTCGACGATGGTAGTAACAAGTCCCTACAAAATATCGTGAATACCCCTACTCCGCCCACAGTTCCCTGTAGGAGCGAGCCCTGCTCGCGATGGTCGTCAACGATAACGCGCCTAGCCTGACACCCCGCGGAGCCCTCAGGTTCATCGCGAGCAAGCTCGCTCCTACAAAAGAAGAGGTTATTCAGGGATTGTTACAGGATCTGTCAAAAGTGTTTATCAAAACCACGCCTATATGGACGAAGCGTCGACGCCTAAAATCAGCCACGCCAACAAGGCAACCTGATTAACCAAGTTGCAGCCCCCACGAAGGCAGTTAATCAAACCCCTGATACCGAAGCTCCACACGCAATCCCAAAAAGATTGCGTGCCCCCTTTCGACCTCTAAAAGGTAAATTTCAAATGAAAGCTTTATTGGTTCTGGCCCTCAGCAGTCTGTGCGCAACCGCCATGGCAAACGAGGTCCCGACTGATGTCGCGCAGCAACAACCAGCAATAGAGGAATACACCTACTCCACCCACCTGGACATCGCCAAAGTGATCTCCATGAGCGAAGCCCCGAACGTGTGTGAAGTTGTGCCGATGAAAATGGAATACGAAGACTCCCACGGCCAACGACATATCCTGCGCTACAGCATGATGGGCAATGGCTGCTCCAACGGCTGATCCCCTGCTTCACCCCTCCCCCAAAAGGTTCGACCCACCCGCCGCGATCAGGCAGATGAAGCGCCGAACCTTAACGATCGATTAATTCGATTATTTTAAGCATTTATTTGCGCTTTTTAATCGAAATAGCAGACGTAGAATCAACTGCAACCCAAGACAAACAACACCCACGAATCTGGAGCAACAACCATGAAAACCCAACTGATCCTCGCCCTGACCCTCTCCGTCCTGGCAGCCAACACCTTCGCCGCCGATGGTTACGACCGCACCGGCTCGGCTGCTTACACCACTGAAGCCGCTGTCGCTTCCGACGGTTCTGACCACACTGGCGCCGCCCGTCTCGCCGCCGATGGTGCCGATCACGTCGGGGCAGGCAAACTCGCCTCCGACGGCTCTGACCACACCGGCGCAGCCCGCCTCGCCGCCGATGGCGCCGATCACGTCGGGGCAGGCAAACTGGCTTCCGATGGCTCCGACCACACCGGCGCAGCCCGTCTAGCCGCCGATGGTGCCGATCACGTCGGTGCCGCTCGCCTGAGCTGATCCGCCAGCGTGACTTCACAGCCCGACTTCGGTCGGGCTTAGTTGTGTCTGGAGCCTGAGAAAACCCCACCGAAACACAAGATGTAGTGAAAAAAGCCTTTTTTGGTCATTTCTTGAACAAAAATAATCAGAGGCAAAAAATTAAGAAAAAAAATCTTCCCCCGCCAACATCGTTCAAAGCCCTGTAAACCCTCACTCCGACCGAAAAACGGCCCCCGTCGACCGTTCCGTGAGCCATTTCGCCGCACCACAGCACGCAAAACTTCCCTATAATGCGGCCTTAAACGGGCCTGCAATATTCCCTTACAGGGACGAAAAGCCAGTCTGAAGCCCCGCACAAGCGATCAACGCTTGCTGCGCCCATCAGTGGCTCTCGGAACCCCGTACAAAATTCTGTTTGATGCCTGCGTATAGCTGCCGCAAAAAACGATTCCTTTAGATCCAACGCGGCCAGTAAGGCCGTGTGAAAAACCGACCTATCCAATTTCACACGGGCACACTGGCCCTCACGCAGGAGACGACACGTCATGCTGAGCTGGGACGAATTCGACAAAGAAGACACGGAAGTAGCAGTCAAGAGCGCCAACGCTGGCCACGCCACCGAAGCCAACATGGACCGTCTCGACAGCGCCGGCGGTGCCGCCGCCCTGGAAGCCCGTGCCGTGACCGCCGCTGACTCCGCCGCCGTTGCCCGCGCCAAAGCTGCCCTGGACTCCCTCGACGTCGCCGAAGGCCTCGCCGAACTCGAAGGCGCCTCCGCCCGTGTCGCCGTTGACGAAAAGCGCATGATCAACTGCCGCGCCGACCTCAACCAACTCGTACCCTTCAAGTACGACTGGGCCTGGCAGAAATACCTGGACGGCTGCGCAAACCACTGGATGCCGCAAGAAGTCAACATGACCGCCGACATCGCCCTCTGGAAAAACCCGGAAGGCCTGACCGACGACGAGCGCCGCATCGTAATGCGCAACCTCGGCTTCTTCTCCACCGCCGACTCCCTGGTTGCCAACAACCTGGTCCTGGCCGTGTACCGCCTGATCACCAACCCGGAATGCCGCCAATACATCCTGCGCCAGGCCTTCGAAGAGGCGATCCACACCCACGCCTACCAGTACTGCATCGAATCGCTGGCCATGGATGAAGGCGAAATCTTCAACATGTACCACGAGATCCCATCGGTCGCGAAAAAAGCCACCTGGGGCCTGAAATACACCCGCTCGATCTCCGATCCGAAGTTCGAAACCGGCACCGTCGAAACCGACAAAGAACTGCTGCGCAACCTGATCGCCTACTACTGCGTTCTGGAAGGCATCTTCTTCTACTGCGGCTTCACCCAGATCCTCTCCATGGGCCGCCGCAACAAAATGACCGGCGTCGCCGAGCAGTTCCAGTACATCCTGCGCGACGAATCCATGCACCTGAACTTCGGCATCGACGTGATCAACCAGATCAAAATCGAAAACCCGCATTTGTGGGATGCCGAGATGAAGGAAGAAGCCTCGCAGATGATCCTGCAAGGTACTCAGCTGGAGATTGAATACGCACGTGACACCATGCCTCGTGGGGTGTTGGGCATGAACGCGGCGATGATGGAGGACTACCTCAAGTTCATCGCTAACCGTCGCCTGTCGCAGATCGGTTTGAAGGAAGAGTACCCAGGGACCACTAACCCGTTCCCTTGGATGAGCGAGATCATGGACTTGAAGAAAGAGAAGAACTTCTTTGAGACTCGGGTTATTGAGTATCAGACTGGTGGTGCACTTAGCTGGGATTGATTCCCAAGCTAGCCGCGATTTGACGACTTGAATCGACAAATCGAACATCTGAAAGCCCCGATCTGATCGGGGCTTTTTGTTGGCTAGGAAAACACTTACGCGTCATCTCAGCAGTAGCTAAACCTCCTACAGAAATTCCAGCACCGTCTGTATTGAGGGCCACTCCAAGCAGCTCTAAGCTCTATTGCAGGTGCCTAAGAAACGCCCAACGTAGAAGCTAATTTCGCCACACAGACCGCATGCTGTTATCAGCTATAAATGCGTAATCCTGTGTCTGAAAGGGATAGCTTGTTGGGATTTCTTAGATCCTCTACGTCGGGTTCGGCCCTCATCAACTTCATACGTAGGGGTAATGGAAATGCCAGTCGACACGCACAACCGCTCTGCGGCACCTCAAAGATCAGTCATATCTGATCCGTACATTTCGACAATTTTCACTCGCCACAACCTCCCTCTACACGCCCTTCTCCTTGAAAATCAACCATGGTTTTGCGCCCGTGATATCGGCCGCTTGATGGGTTTCCATCTAAGTGAGCGCATGGTCAACAAGCTAGACAAGGACCAGCACCGAACATTGTGGATTGAATATTACCGGCAACCGGAAAAGCAGTTGATGCTCAGTGAATCCGGCGTATATGCACTGTTGGTGTATCACTACGCGCCTGGAAATCGGTTGCTGCGTGAGTGGATCACCCATCAAGTGGTGCCAGCCTTACGTGATGCGGAGCAGTCGGACAATTCGGATCGACCGATGCTGAGTTTGTTGGATTGGCCGGAGATGTCGCTGAGCTTGCTGCACTGGCAGGATGAAGGTTGGATTCGGTTGCGGGACATGCCTTACCTATTGTTCGATCACTCACAACATCGGACGCCGGTGATTAAGCCTTGGTGGCGGAAGGTGGTGCAGGTGTTTCAGTTGTCGAAGCAATCGGTGGGTTAAGTGACGTGCTTGTAGGATCGCTTGCGAGATTCGTCTCCGTTTTGTGTAGGAATTTTCGTAGACAGTTGTAGTGGCCACTCCGTATCGTCCGAGGGTATTTCACCCTCGGCGATTGTATGGATACGAAAAAGAACAGCAGCGATTGGAGTGACACAGAGATTCAGGCTGCGGTCGATGCCTATCTCAGCATGCTTTCTCGCGAGCAGAACGGTCAGGCGATTAACAAGACGCATGAAAATCGCGTCCTGCGCGAGGGTGCTTTAGCCGGTCGGACCAAAGGTTCGGTTGAGTTTCGAATGCAGAACATTTCTACGGTTATGGTCGAACTGGGTCGAGAACCTATCAAGGGATACAAGCCTGCCAAGAATGTCGGTGCCAATGTTACGAAGAGCATTCGTAAAGCACTCAATGCTCCAGGTCCTATAACTCCCGAGGACTTCGCCCCGACAGCCGACGAGGCCACACTGGAGCAGCGAGCTGCAAAGCTTGAGCGACAACCGATTAAAGCCGAGCCGAAGGGGATTGAGAAACCAGAGCAAACTCAGTCCAGCGGAAAGTCGTATGTTCGCGATCCGGAAGTGAGAGCGTGGGTTCGCCAACAGGCTGAAGGTAAATGCGAAGGCTGTGGCAACCCTGCTCCGTTTGAAAAGTCAGGCAGTCCGTTTCTTGAGGTTCACCACGTTAAGCATTTGGCACAGGAAGGTTCAGACCGTCCGAGCAATGCTGTAGCGCTGTGCCCGAACTGCCATCGGCGTTGTCACCATTCGAGTGATCGGGAGAAGTTCACTGCTTTGCTTTATACAAAGGTGAAACGGCTGAAGCCGGAATAACCGAGCGGAACATTAGCCTGTGGCTGACTTGCTTGCTGTGCTGATTTTGCGAATCGCGAGCAAGCTCGCTCCCACAGGGGATCTGGGGCAGGCTTTAGAGTTTCGATGCTAAAAGGGGCGCTGGATTTTCCAGCGGCCCTTTTCTTCACCCGCAATACAGCTAAAACCTCACCTCCCCAACCCACTAATCCGCCACGGACAAACCGCCGCCCTAACCCCACTAGGCCCAACAATCTCCGGCGTCTGCCCCAACGACCTCGCACTCAACACACTCCCCACCCGTTCAATCAACTGATCAAACCCCAACGTCGCATCCTCCTGATGCAACTTGCGCAGTTGTTCAACCAACGCATAGGTGAAAGCGCCATAGCTGTTCGACCCCACCTCATACTCATTGGCCTTTTCGTTCTCCCGCGCAGCGTAGAGCATCAGGGGCATGTAGGGCCCGTGGTGGCCGTAGAGTTTGGTTTGGCGCAGCAGTTGGGCTTTTTTTTCGGGACGCAGGCCGGTGGCGGCGCCTTGGGTGGTGCGGGTGCGGGTGAGGCCGCGGGTTTTGTTGTCTTGTTCGCTGAAGTCGCGGCGGTCGGCGTCGGTGGCGTAGACGCGGCGGTCCCAGTCGCCGGCGTAGGGGTCCCAGCGCAGCATGCGGTGGCGGATGTCGCTGGGTGGGGTGATGCCGCGCACGCGGCCGTTGCCGCGGGTCATGCCGCCGGCGTAGCAGCAGTCGAACATGACGGTGAGTTTGGCGCCGTGGCCGTCCGGGTCGAATGGCAGGTGGCTGTAGAACTGGCGGAACAGTTTGTCGGTGAAGTGGGTGCTTTCGTCGTCCCAGTCGAAGTCGTGGAGTACCAGGGTTTCGTCCATGCAGTCGGCTTCGCCGCTGCTGCTGTAGACCGGCAGTTGAGTGCCGTGGCCGGAGTAGAACAGTACGCGCTCGTCGCCGGCACGGGCGCCTTCCACCAGCCATTCGAGGCGTTCGACGAAGTTGGCCCGGGTCGCTCGGGCGTCGTGCAGCAATCGGATGTCGCCGGCATCGTAGCCGCTTTCCTGAAGCATGCGGCTGATCAGGTAGGTGTCGTTGATGCAGCCCTCGAGGCGTGCGCTCGGGTCGAGGTAATCGTTGATGCCGACCACCAGGGCGCGACGTTTGCGTTGACCGCTGCGGGCCAGGAATGCCGGCACTTCCAGCGCTCGCGCCGCCACCACATCGCGGGCGAGTTGCGGCCACAGGCCGGTCTGGCTGGTGGGTGAGGACAAGTAGGCCTGGGCGGCGTGATTGAGGTCGAGCAGGTCATCACGCAGCTGCACGCTGAATTCGGTTTGCAGGTCGACTCGCGCTGAATCCGGCGAGGTGATCGGTCGGGCCAGCAAGCCGTCGTTGGGGTTGTGGAGGTGGAACCAGCGGCGGATACCTCGACCGTTTTCACTCAACCGCAGCACCCGCCCGCCCCACACTTCGCGCATCACCAGCGGCAGTGCAATCGGTGAGCCGAAGCTGACGAACACTCGGCCATCGATGCGCTTGAGTGCCGTACCTTTTTTTGCCACCGAGCGGCGTAGGGCGTCATAGCCGATCAAGCTGCCCAGCCCTTGAGCGAAGATGATCTGCGGATTGAATGCCTCGATCTTCGCCAACAGATGTTGAGTCAACGCCGTGCGCAACTCGGCGTCTTCGATCCATTGCACGATGGCGCCGACGGTGGTGCGCAACATCTCATTGACCGGCAGGCCCCAACTGCCGAAGTTCTCGTCGGCCTTGCCCCTGGCGTCGGCGCTCAGCATCGCCAGGCCTCGGGTGATCTGGGCGAAGTCCGGTCCCTCCTTGAGTTGCTCGTCGAAGGACAGGAAGTCGATGTCCTGGTCATCGATGGGGCGACCGTTCTGCGCCAGTTGAGTACGGATCAATGTGCGCCATTGGTCCTGCCAGTTCGCATCGATGCCGCCCTGCCCTTGGCCGGCTGGCGTGAAACCGACACCAGGCAGGCACAGGACGCGCAGCCGCGTTGGCGCGACTTCCACTCCCGGTTCTGCCAAGGCTTTGCTGGCAGGCACTGCAACGGGGCGAACGGCTAGCCCTTGGGCGGTGACCATCAAATCCTGCAAGCGCCGCAGTTTCGCCTCCAGGCTGTCCGCACTGGGCGCGGCAGGCGTGAGCGCGGCCTGAGCCGGATCAGCCAGGGCGCGGCTGCGGTTGCCGAGAAAACCGCTGACCCATTGGGCGCTGCTCTTCCAGATCTGCTCTGGATCGAGGCCGTCGAGGTAACCGGTGGCGCTGTCCACCACCTGCCGACTCTGGGTCGCCAGCTCCGACTCGATCAATGGCAACCCGACGCGACTGGGCACCACAGTGGCCGCCAATTTTGGCGCAGCCGTTACACCCGGTGCAGCGCGCCAGATAGGTGCGTTGCCGAAGTGCTGCGCCGCGACCACCCGCGGGCCGAGGGCACTGCGCGGCAATTTGAAGTGATCGCAAAGAAACGCCAGCAGGCTGGTGTGATCGTAATGCTGGGCCTGGACGTTGCCCGTCCAGGGAATCAAGCCTGGCTTGAGCCACGGCGAAGCCAGAATCGCCGGCACCCGAACGCCGAGGCGGGTGAATGGATTTTTCCACGGGACATCGACCGTTGAACCGGTCGCCACGCAAGTCGGCGGTACCACGTGGTCATGGAAGCCGCCATGTTCGTCGTACAGCAGCACGAACAGGGTTTTGTTCCAGACAGCGGTGTTGGCCGACAAGGCGTTGAACACTTCACCGACAAACTGATCGCCGAAGCGCAAATCTTCGGGTGGATGATGCGACACATTGGGCCCGAGTTTTCCGTTGAGCAGGCCATAGCTCGGCTCGATCCAGGACAGTTCGGGGAGCCTGTTACCGGCGACGTCCGACTTGAAGTCGTCGATGCTCAGGTGCTGCAAACCACCCTTGACCAGCGCCGCCAGCGGGATCGCGCCATCGGAATAAATGCGCGCATCGTGGCCGTTGTTGCGCAGCAGCGAAAAAATACTCTCACCGCCGAACTGTGCGATCAGGCTTTTGATGCCGGCCAGCACCGTGCCCGTGGAGGGCATCAGCAGGTGACCATTGCAACTGCCGAGCATGGCAAAAAAACGGTTCGGCCAGGTGGGGCCCGGCACCGAGGAAAACCAGCGGTCGCATACGGTGAAGTTACGCGCCAATCCGTGGATGGCCGGCAGCGTATCCTTCGCTGGCGTGGCGCCGAACGGGATGTAGTTCATCGCCCGTTGGGCCATGGATTGCGACCAGGTTTTGTACACCTTCAGGTCGCTGCGGGCCTTGTCGTAGGCGTCCTGGGCAAAACCGGCGAGCGTAGGGTTGGCCGGGCTGGTCTTGAAGGAGACACCGAGTTGCTTCTCCACGTTAACGAACTCGTGGCCAAGGTCGAAACCCTCGCTGTTGCCCGGCGGCAGCGCCGGAGGCAGAGGGGGCGGCGGTGCCCACAGGCTGTAGTTTTCCGGGAACTCCGACGCTTGAGTGATCACCGTCGAATTACCGTTGGCCAGCTTCAACGGGTTGGTGCTGGGCGCCTTGCGGTTGATACCGTCACACGCGGCATTGATGCTTGTGTAATCCCCCAGCAAATGGTCGAACGAACGGTTTTCCATCATCAGCACGACGACGTGCTCAATCCCTGCGGGCCAGTTGTTCGGCATGGTTCGCTCCTTGATGTGAAGTCTCTATTTCAATCTCGCGGGTTTCACGGCAATCCGTTCCCTTCATCTTCCCGCTCCCTGTAATCCACCCGATAATTCGCCACATAACTATCCACAGCCGTCCCAATCGTAGGAAAAAACGCCGTCTCCCCCAACCGTGCAAACAACCCGAACCGCTTCAGCTTGTCCTTCACCGGATCCTTCATCTCGGCAATACACAACTCAATACCCGCCGCATGCAAGGTGTCGTCCAGTTCGGCCAGCATGTCGGCAGACGTCACATCGACACTGGTGACGGGCTCTGCGGCGACCACCAGCCAGCGCACGGGCGTGGGCGATGCCGCTACGGCGTCCAGCACTCGGTCGCTGAACAGTTCGGCGTTGGCGAAAAACAAGGGTGCATCCCAGCGAAACAGGACCAGGCCGGGGATCAGGCGTGCGTCGGGGTAGCGTTTGATGTCGTGGTAGCCCTTGACCCCATCGGCGCGGCCCAATACCGCGGAGTACGGGCGCCAGCCGTCCCAGAGGAATTCTATGACGGCAATCACGATGGCCAGGCCGATGCCCTCGATCGCGCCGAACACGGCCACGCCGACGGTGCAGACGATCGACAGCCAGCATTCCCAGCGCTGGATGCGATAGATCCGGCGCAGGTCGGTGATTTCGATCAGGCCGATGGCCGAGGCGATCACGACTGCCGCCAGGGCGCTGGACGGTAGATGTTGCAGCAGGTCCGGTGCCACCACCAGCAGCAAGGCAACCGCCAGTGCGCCGACGACGCCGGTCATTTGGGTTTTGGCTCCGGCGGCCTCGGCCACGGGGGTCCGTGACGAGCTGCTGCTGATCGGGAAGCCTTGGAAAAAACCGGCCGCCAGGTTGGCGATGCCGAGGCCCACCATTTCCTGGTTCGGGTTGACATAGGTTCGGGTCCGCGCCGCATAGACGCGGGAGAGCACGCTGGTGTCGGCGAACGAGACGAGTGCGACGGCGCAACCGCCGATCAACACCGGGACGATGTCGGCGCTGGTGATCCAGGGGATGGCAAAACCGGGCAAGCCCTGGGGGAGCGAACCGAGAACCGACACTCCGGCGCGTGTCGCAAAGTCGAGTACGCCCACGGCGACTGTCGCGCCAACCACGGCGATCAGGATGCCCGGTAGTCGCGGCCACCTTTTTAGTAGCAGGATCACCGCCAGGGTGAGCCCGCCCACCGTGAAGGTGGTCCAGTTGACCTTCCCCTCCATCACCGCTGAGGCGATGGCCCCTATGTTGTTCAATGGGCCGTCGGACTCAATCGTAAAACCGAACAGCTTGGGCAACTGGCTGATCAAAACGGTCAGTGCGATGCCGTTCATGTAGCCGTAGCGGATCGGTTTGGACAGCAGCTCGGTGATGAAACCCAGGCGCGCGATCCCGGCCAGGATACACACCGCTCCCGAGACGATCGCCATCATGCCCGCCAGGGCGACGGCTCGCTGCGGGTCGCCGCCGGAGAGTGGAATGATGACGGCAAGGATGACGGCCACCAGGGAGGAATCCGGCCCCATCACCAGAATTCGGCTGGGGCCGAACAAGGCATAGAACAGCAGCGGAACGATGGTCGCGTAGAGGCCATATATGCCTGGCACGCCTGAAGCGACCGCATAGGCGATACCGACCGGCACCAGCATCGTGGTCAGCACCAGGCCGGCCACGATGTCGTAACGCAACCATGCCGGTTGGTATTCGCGCAGCATGCTCAGCCCCGGTACCCAACGGCGCCAGCCGGTCTGTTCATCCCGGCGGGCTATCCGGCCTGGCTCCGGGAGAGGGGGCGAAGCATCTGAATGGCTCATGAA
Organism: Pseudomonas sp. GW823-FHT06E10; assembly: GCF_058794995.1. Classification (NCBI taxonomy): domain Bacteria; kingdom Pseudomonadati; phylum Pseudomonadota; class Gammaproteobacteria; order Pseudomonadales; family Pseudomonadaceae; genus Pseudomonas; species Pseudomonas sp. GW823-FHT06E10. The sequence continues at coordinate 118,567 of NZ_JBXAHJ010000002.1, forward strand.
CCGCCCTCTTTGATGGACTGTGCAGGCTCGGCGATATCGAAGTGATCTGAGTGTAGCTATTGCTTCGAATGCGCCATCACTGGAAGCTGTTCACCTAAAGGATTTGGAACCCGACATGAAATTCGACCTCGCCTATTGCCTCGGCCTCAACGACAAGTTGTCGATCTACGACGTTCGGGATCTGAATTTCGACGAGACGATGGATTTCGACTCCGCCAAGGAACACTTCCAGTGCCCCAACGATGCCTGTCGTTTGGCGTTCGATGCGACCAATGAGCTGGGCACGTTCAACGCGAAGAATGTGAATTACGTGCGCACGCCGCACTTCAAGAACTTGCCGAGTACGCGGCATGTCGAGGGCTGCCCTTATGTCAGCTTGAGGACGCCAGCGTCGGGTGTGGATGAGACGGAAACGGATGACAGCCGCGAGGAAAATTTCCCGTCGGAATTGTTACTGACTCGGCGTGAATACGTGCGTAAGCCGTCCAGCCCGAAGGTCGCGGCGGACGGGGTGCGGGATGAGTCGCTGACGCCTTCGGTGGCAAGCAATGTCGAGCAACCGAGCAGGGAATCAGCACCGGACAAGACCAGCGTCTTCGCCCATCCGGTGGAGTGTTTTGTGTCGAACTTCGACGACAAGGATTTGCTCAAGCGCGTGCCGCTGAAGATTGGCGAGCACACCGCGCCCTACGGGTCGTTTTTCAAGAAAATCGAATACCTGCAGGACAACAAGGGGCTGATTTACTGGGGCAAGGTCAAGGAGATCAAGGACTATACCCAGAGCTTTCGCATCGATTTCGAGAAGAAGGTCTGGTTCGAGAAAAAGCCTTACTCGGTCAATGTCTACCTGAGCAAAAAGCTGATCGACAGCTATCGCAAGCGCAAAGCGTTCCTGGAGGAGATCAAGCACGCCATCGAGAGCGGGCGGGAGTTGTATTGCTTCTTTTATGGCGTAACGCCCGAACTGAAGCAGGTGCCGAGCAAGAAAAACCCCGAGCAGACGTTCGGGGTGTTCAGCGCCAACATCGAGAATCTGGATCACTTTATCGTGCGGGAAGCGCCGGGGTTGGCGGGCAAGTAAGCGCAGCACCGTTCGTCTGTCTGAAAAGACAAATCAAAAAATGCGTTTGATCCGGGCTCAAAACAACTGTACAAAAACACAGTATATTTTGAACCAACACTCTCGAGCCCGGAGAACACCATGGCCTCTCAAGCGATGAAAATCACCCTGGAACGTATCGCCCTCTTCCAATTCACCCCGGCCCACTGCGCCCAGGCCCGAGCGATGCTGGGCTGGAGTGTGGAAGAGCTGTCGCGGGAATCCCGGGTCTCGGTGGATGCCATTCAACGCTTCGAGGCACGCCAGGAGGTGCTGGATGTCACGCGCCTGGCGCTGGCCTATCGGTTCGAATCGGAGGGGTTGGTGTTCTTCCCGGGATTTGCGCCGGGTCGAGGGATGAACGTCAAAGGCTCTACGCCGAATCCGGTTGGGCGGGCGGATTTTGCGATGGTGGAGTGAGCCAACTTATCGATTGACGATTATTCCCATTTAGGTATATTTTCACATGAGTACAAGGAAGCCACTCCTGTGGGTTAGCAGCAGTAAAAAAGACCTCAAGCAGATGCCTGCAGATGTACAGGACGTTTTTGGCCACGCTCTTGATCTGGCCCAAAGCAACAAGAAGCACCCAGATGCAAAACCACTGAAAGGCTTTGGTGGTGCCGGAGTCCTTGAGTTGATTGAGGACTTCGATACGAACACCTATCGCGCCGTTTATACCGTTCGTTTTGGTAATGCTGTTTATGTTCTGCACTGTTTTCAGAAAAAGTCGACCACGGGAATCAAAACCGCGCAGCACGACATCGATTTGATCAGGAAGAGACTTCAAGCGGCGCAGGAACACGCAAAAGGATCAGAACATGATTGAAATCGAAGAAGGCAGTGGCAACGTCTACGAAGACCTCGGGACACCGAACGCCAATGAAATGCGAGTCAAATCCCAATTGGCTGCAAAAATTGGCGAAATCATCAAGGCTCGTCATTTGACCCAGGTTCAGGCGTCTGAAATTTTAGGTCTGTCACAGCCCAAGCTATCTGAAATGTTGCGCGGTAAATTTCGTGGGATCAGTGAGGCCAAGATGATGGAGTGCTTGTTACTTCTCGGGCGTGATGTGCAAATCGTGGTCAAGTCGGCCCCGCGCTCACGCAAAGAGGGCCGAATTGAAGTGGTTTTTAGCTGAGGTCTACAACTCAACCAATCACTCTACGCGTTATGAGCCACCACCCGATCACTCTCCCCTTCCACCGCCAACCACCACGCCCTACCGCGCTGCGGATGCATCAGGTTGAACGCCTCGCCCATCTGCGGCGTGGTGATCGATACGTTGCGTTCCCAGGCCAGGGCCAGGATACGGTCGAAGGGTTCGTACCAGGCGTGCATCGACAGGTCGAACGTACCGTTGTGGATTGGCAGTAGCCAGCGGCCCTTGAGGTCGAGGTGGGCTTGCAGGGTTTGTTCGGGTTGCATGTGCACGTGTGGCCAGTCGACGTTGTAGGCACCGGTTTCCATCAGGGTCAGGTCGAATGGACCGTACTGTTCGCCGATGCGTTTGAAGCCGTCGAAGTAGCCGCTGTCGCCGCTGAAGAAGAGGCGCGTGTCGCCGTCGATCATCACCCACGAGGCCCAGAGGGTGCTGTTGCTGTCGAACAGGCCACGGCCGGAAAAGTGCTGCGACGGGGTAGCGATGAACTGGATGCCATCGACTTCCGTGCCTTGCCACCAATCCAGCTGGCGGACTTTGCTCGCGTCGATGCCCCACTTGATCAGGGTGTCGCCTACGCCCAGCGGGGTAAGGAAGTGTTTGGTCTTGTCCGCGAGCTTGAGCACGGCCTGATGATCCAGGTGATCGTAGTGGTCGTGGGACAGGATCACCGCTTCGATCGGTGGCAATTCTTCCAGGCTGATCGGTGGCTGGTGGAAACGCTTGGGGCCAGCCCATTGTACGGGCGAGGCACGCTCGGCGAAGACCGGGTCGGTGATCCAGAATTTGTCGCGCAGCTTGAGCAACACCGTGGAGTGGCCCAGTCGATAGACGCTGTGGTTGGGCGCTGCGATCAGCGCGGCTTGAGTCAGGGCTTGCACCGGGACGGGCGCGCTCGGGCGGGTGTTTTGCGGTTTGTGGAACAGCACGTTCCAAAGGACGCCCATGGTTTTGCCAAAGCTTAAACGTTGAACCGGCGTGAAGTTTTGGTACTGCCCTTGAGCCTGTCGGGACGCTTCAGGTGTGGAGGCGTTGTCCGCCGGGGAGTTTGAATTGGCCATGACTGAATGACTCCAGAAAAACCGCGCATGACGCGACTTTCCGTTTTGGGACGATAAATGGCCAAAGCACGCACGCATCAGCCGGACTTTCTATTTTTGCTGGGCAGGATTAACAAAACATTACACTGCACAGTGTAGTTTCTAGGTTGCATCAAAGTCGATGACAAGTAAACTGCTGAGTGTAATTCCTCCCTTCTTCCTGCCGAAGCGTACTTATGACAGCTCCACAGCGCCTCACCGACCGAAAACGCCAAGCGATCATTCATGCCGCGATCAACGAATTCCGTGACAACGGTTTCGAGATCACCAGCATGGACAAGATTGCTGCCACTGCCGGTGTGTCGAAGCGCACGGTGTACAACCACTTTCCCAGCAAGGAAGAGTTGTTCGCCGAGATCCTCAATCAATTATGGACCCGGGTGACGGCCGAACAGGAAACGGCCTACCGTCCCGACCTACCGTTGCGTGAGCAATTGCGCGGATTGCTGATGGCCAAGCTGCAAATGTTGGGCGATGACAATTTTCTCGACCTGGCGCGGGTGGCGATAGCGGCGACGATTCATTCCCCGGAGCGGGCGCAGGATATGGTGGCGCGAATGGGCGAGCGCGAAGAAGGGCTGACGGTCTGGATTCGTGCCGCTCAGGCCGATGGTCGGTTGAAAGCTATTGCCCCTGATTTTGCCGCACAACAGGTGCAGGGGCTGCTCAAGTCGTTTGCCTTCTGGCCGCAGATTTCCATGGGCAAACCAGGCTTGTCACCCGAAGAACAACACCAGGTGGCAGACTCCGCGCTGGACATGTTTCTGGCCTGCTATCAGTTGCAATAAATGACAAGTTCGACGGCGGCGTCGAAGGATCGATGGCTCTGATTTGAATGACGCGATGTGTTTCAGAATGAAACCGGCACTGAGGCTTTAGTGAGCTTCAGCCAGGAACCTGAACGGTTTCACGGCAGTTTCAGCGCTCGCCCCAACTCATCGAACAAGGTGACCACCGAGCGCAAAGCGCGGCAGTCGGGACGGGTCAGCAGCCACAGCGCGGTGTCGTATCCGTGCAGGGGTTCGCTCAGCGGCTGTAATCCGTCGCCGATCAAAAAATCCGGCAACGCCGCTACACCCAGACCGGCCCTGACCAGCTCGGTCACCGACAGCATGCTGTTGCAGCGATAGCCCGGCGTTACGCCCGGCAAGGCTTGGCGACGCCAGGTAACGGTCGGGTGATCAGGCAGGAAGTCATCCGGGGCTATCCAGGTCAATGAGGCCAGGTCAGGGGTATTGACCGATTGCAGGTATCGCTCGCTGGCACACACGCGATAGGAAATGTCCGCCAGCCGCCTTCCCACCAGATGCTCCGGTGGCGTGCGGGTCAGGCGCAGGGCGATATCGGCATCCCGACGGCTGAGGTTGGCAAAATCATTGGACGTGCTCAGTTCAAGGGTCAGCGCCGGATAGTTCGGCATGAACTGCGCCAGCGCCGGCAACAGCAAACCTTGCAGGACCGAATCGGTACAGGTCAGGCGCACGATGCCGCTGATCACTTCTCCGCCCTGCTCCACACCAATGCGTGCCGCCTCCAGAGCCTGTTCAGCGCGCTCGGCCTGTTCAGCCAGGGACTGCGCCAGGGTGGTGGGCAGGTACCCGGCGCGGCTTTTTTCGAACAGTTGCTGACCCAGTGCACCCTCCAGCCGGCGCACCGCTCGAAACACCGTCGAAACATCCACCTTCAACAGTTGCGCTGCCCGGGCCAGAGAGCCGCCACGTACCAGCGCGAGGATCAGGGCCAGGTCCGGGTAGTCCAATCGATAGTGCGTCACTGCATTGATCACTTGGGAAAACGCCAATATTGAGTGCGTGAGCGCCAATCTATAGTGGGCACCAGCAATCAACAAGTGCAGAGGCCCCACATGGAAACCCGCCCGATTCGCATCGCCCTGATCGGCGACTACGACCCGCAAGTCACCGCCCACCAGGCCATTCCCGTCGCCCTCGAAATGGCCGCTGAACACAGTGGCCCGAACGTGCAATGGCAATGGCTGACCACCGATGAAATCCACGTCGAGACACCGCTGCACACATTCGACGGGTTCTGGTGTGTGCCGGCCAGCCCTTACCGGAGCATGGACGGTGCATTGCTGGCGATTCGCTTTGCCCGCGAACAACGGCGACCTTTCCTCGGCACCTGCGGTGGTTTTCAACACGCGGTGCTGGAATATGCGCGAAACGTGCTGGGCTGGTCAGATGCCGAACACGGCGAGACAAATCCCGATGCCGCGCGGGCGCTGCTGACGCCACTGTCGTGTGCGCTGGTGGAAGCGGTCGATACGATTGATTTGCTTGAGGGTTCGTTGCTCGCCAAGGCGTACGAAAACACCGAGATTCGTGAAGGCTATCGCTGTCGTTTTGGTGTGAATCCGCAGTTCGAAGGGGAGTTGCTCAAGCGCGAACTACATGCCGTCGGCCACGATTCGGAACACGGACTGCGGGCGGTCGAACTCAGCGGTCATCCGTTCTTTGTCGCGACCTTGTTCCAACCCGAGCGGGCGGCGCTCAAGGGCGTATTGCCGCCGTTGGTTGGCGCCTTTGTCGAAGCCTGTGCGAGGCGCTCGTCATGATCGCCGATACACCAGCTGCGCCTTATTACGCGGTGATCTTCACTTCACTGCGCACCGAGGGTGACCAGGGTTACGCCGAAGCGGCCGCACGGATGCTGGAACTGGCCCGCGAACAGCCGGGGTTTCTCGGCGTGGAGTCGGCGCGGGGCGAGGATGGGTTGGGAATAACCGTGTCGTACTGGGCCAGTGAAGCGGCCATTCTGGCGTGGAAGCATCATCCGGAGCACAGTGCGATTCGCGAGCGTGGGCGCTCGACCTGGTATGCGCGGTGTCATACGCGGGTGTGCCGGGTTGAGCGGGCTTACGGATTCAATCAGTGACTGATTTAGAGTTCTTCAGGCCGCCATCGCGAGCAAGCTCGCTCCCACAGTAGATCTTTGTCGCGCACAAATGTTGTGACCGACCGGGATCAAAATGTGGGAGCGAGCTTGCTCGCGATGGGGCCCGTCAATTCACCGCAAAAACTCACCCCTGAACCAGACTGCGAACCGCCGAAATCTCCGGCACTTCCCGCCGGTTCATGTACACCCGCAACGGCTCGGTGATGTTGATCCGGTCATCGATGTTCTGGTCCAGCAGCAACTGGATCAATTCACGCTTGAGCGTCATGACCTGCCCGGGGCCCGCGGCCCAGACGAATTCGCTGACAGGGATGATGCCGTCGTCCGCCACGTCCATGCCAAACGAGTCTTCGCTGAAGCGCACAATGTAGTGCCCGGTCTTGCGGTTGAGGCCGACGAAGCCTTTGAGTTGGTCGGCAGCCTGGCAGATGAGCTGGGAAGTGATGCGCATGGTAAACCCCGCAATGGTGATCGTTGGTTTGCACGCAGGGCCTGCGTTTCCCTCTGCCGGGGAAATTGCAGGGCCTCAGCGTACTGCAAACGGGCGCACAAAAGCGCTGACGAAAATCAGCTTTCGACAGGTTTGTGTCGGTCTGGTGATAGCGTCTGCAACGATGAGTTGTTAAAAGGGACCGCTCACTTATTGCGAAAGGATCTCGACCATGCCCGCAACCTTTACTAAAAGCGCCCTGTTACTGAGCCTGTTGCTCGCCCTCGGCCACGCACAGGCCGCCAGCGAACCCGGTCCCGCGGCACTGGCGACCCGCTTGGACATTCCGCGTCCAGCGGTGATCGCCCACCGCGGCGCATCGTTCGATGCGCCGGAATCCACCGCCGCCGCCTACAAGACTGCCCGCGACCTGGGCGCCGACTACCTGGAACTGGATCTGCAGCGCAGCAAGGATGGCGTGCTGTTTGCCCTGCACGACAACAATCTGCAACGCACCACCGACGTCGCCAGCAAATTCCCCGAGCGCAAGGACAGCCCCGCCAATGCGTTCACCATGGCCGAACTGAAAACCCTGGACGCGGGCAGCTGGTTCAATGCCGCGTACCCGGATCGCGCACGTCCCGCCTTCGCGGGCCTGAAGATTCTGACCTTTGATGAAATCATCGACATCGCCGAGGGCAACAGCCTGCACAAGCCCGGCCTGTACATCGAGACCAAGGAGCCCAAGCAGTTCCCCGGCATCGAACGCGACCTCAAGGAAAAACTTCAGGACCGGGGCTGGCTGAGCCCGACCGCTTCGAAACTGGCAAAAAACGAGCTGGCGGTCGGCCAAGGCAAAGGCAAGGTGGTCCTGCAGACTTTCGAGAAGAGCAGCCTCGAACTGCTGCAAAAAGAGATGCCGAAGGTGCCGAAGATCCTGCTGCTGTGGGTCGGAGAAGGCAGTATCGAGCCCAAGTCCAAGGTGACATTTGCCGAGTCCGGCGAAAAGGACAAAGCCGCTTACTACGCCAAACAGCAACCGAAGGACAAAGCCGAATTCCAGCACTGGGTCGACTACGCCAAGGCCCAGGGCGCCATCGGCACCGGCCCGTCCGCTGCACTGACCCAGGGTGGCGACCAGAGCTACTCGGATCTGGTGCAACCCTGGATGAACCAGTACACCCACGATCAGGGCCTGCTGGTGCACGTCTACACCATCGACGATGCGGTGGACTACCAGAAAGTCATGGACGCCGGTGTCGACGGCATTTTCACCAATCGCGCCAGTGAGTTGTTGAAGTTCTATAAACGCCCGGCGGCGAGTGTTGCGCAGGTGCTACAGAACAACGGGTATTGATGCGCTATTGCACAAAAACCTGTGGGAGCGAGCTTGCTCGCGATAGGGCCATCAGCTTCAACATCAACGTTGACTGACACTCCGCCTTCGCGGGCAAGCCACGCTCCCACAGGGATTGATGCAGGACATGTTGAGGGATTTAAGGGTGGATTAAGTTACACAGGCTAACCTGATCTCACTTAAACAGATCACCCAAGGAAAGAAGCCCATGAAGACCCTGACTGCTTTGTTTACCGCTGCAACCCTGACCCTCACCGCCGGCCTGGCCCAGGCCGATGTGCGAGTCGATCAAATCCCGCAACTGGTCAAGGAAGGCAAGATCAAGCCACTGGAAGACTTGAACAAGATCGCGCTGGATCTGCATCCGGGTGCAACGATTACCAAGACCGAACTGGACAACCACTTCAACGGTTACGAGTACGAAGTTGAACTGCGTGACGCCAAGAACGTCGAGTGGGATGTGGACATCGATGCCTCCAACGGCAAGGTCCTGGAAAACAAACAGGACACGTAATCCCCAAACAAACAAAAGCCGTACGATGGGAACATCGTGCGGCTTTTGCGTTTTCGGGATTCAAGCGCTCAGGCGCGCCGTCACCTCGTTCAACTGCCCCGACAAGCCGTGCAGATTGGTGCTGGCCGCTTCAGTGCGCTGCACGTTGTCCAGGTTGGTGCTGGCGATGCTGGTGATTTCGGTGAGGTTGCGCGAGATGTCTTCGGCCACCGAGGTCTGCTCTTCGGCGGCAGTGGCGATCTGGCGGTTCATGTCGCGGATGGCTTCCACGGCCAGGGTGATACGTTCGAGCATGGCGCCGGCCTCCGTCACTTGCTGCACGCTTTGTTCGCTGCGCGACTGACCGCTTTCAATCGCCTGGGCCGCTTCGATTGCACCGGTCTGCACGGTCTGGATGATCTGGTTGATCTCGATGATCGACGCCGCCGTGCGCTGGGCCAGGCTTCGCACTTCGTCGGCCACCACGGCGAATCCGCGTCCGGCCTCACCGGCGCGGGCCGCTTCGATGGCCGCGTTGAGTGCCAGCAGGTTGGTCTGTTCGGCGATCCCGCGAATCACCTCCAGAACCTTGCCGATGCGTCCGCTGTCGGTTTCCAGTTGGCGGATGACCGTGGCGGTGTTGGCGATTTCGCCGCGCATCTGGGTGATGGTGTGGATGGTGCCCTGCATGACTTTTTCACCCTGTTGGGCGGACTGGTCGGCATCGTCGGCGGCCCGCGCCGCTTCGGCGGCATGCCGGGCCACTTCCTGTGCGGTGGCGGACATTTCGTTCATCGCCGTGGCCACCTGATCGGTGCGGTTGAACTGCTCGTTGGTGCCGCCGGCCATCACGGTGGCGATCGAGTTCAACTCACCGCTGGCGCTGTCCAGGTCCGACGCGCTGCGCTGCAAACGGCTGAAGGTTTCGGCGAGGAAATCGCGCAGGGTGTTGGCGGCCATCGCCAGTTTGCCCAACTCGTCCTGACGGGTGCTGGCCACGCGCTCGGCAATACGCCCCTGGCTGAGTTGCGCCACGTATTCGATCAGTTTGCGGATCGGCTCGACCAGGTTGCGGTTGACCAGCCACAAGCTCAGCAGGCCGATCAGTACCCCCGAAACCAGCATCACGACCAGCCCCAGCAACACCGTGCGCTCGGCACTGGCGCTGATCAGTGTCGATTGCTCGGCGCCCTGCTTGCGCAACTCGCTGACCAGTTCACTCATCTGATCGCTGGTTGCGCGGTCCACACCCTTGACCGCCACGTCGCCCGCCGTCGGGTCACCACCGGCGGCCACGAACGCGTCCCGGCCCTTCTGATAGGCCGCGCCCAACTGGCGATGTTCGTCACGCAAGCGCTCGATGCGGCTCTTGAGTTGCGGCTCTATGCCCTTCTGCGCGGCCAGTTCGCCAAGGATGTTTTGCACATCGCGCTGACGCCCCTCGAATTGCCCCCAGTACTTGCTCAGGTCCGCCGGTTGCTTGCCGCGCAGCAGGACGTTTTTCCATTCCTGCACCTGCACCTTGAATTGCAGGTTGGCTTCATCGATCAATTGCGAGGTGTGCAGCGGGCCTTCGATCAGATTGGCGTAGTTCTGCACGCCGCTGGACAGGAAGTGAAAGCACGCCAGGGCGATCAACAGCATCGCCAGCAGGCTGCCGCTCAGCAGGGCGAGAATTTGTGCTCTCAGGGACTTTTGCAAAAGCATCGCAGGGTACTCATGACAGGAATGGGGCACGCCCGTTAAGGCGTGAAAAGTGTCCGGACATCCCTGTCTGCGGTCCCGGCCGAGGCCTGCGGCGCGCAACTTAACCCAAGCGTGATCGGCTAGCCAGAGCGGTTCTTGAGAAAATCCCGACCGCCGGTAGAACAATTTTTTGCGTTGTTTTCCTGTCACAAAAACGTCATTCCCGTTTGCGATGATGCCGCTCAAGTGAACCTGTAAAACACGTAACAGGCGCCTCCCCTTGCGAGTCCTCATGAACCACAGCATCGATCAAAGCCATCGCGACACGGATCTGTTCGGCCTGCTTTACGGTTTCAGTTTTCGCCCCGGTGAGGCCGGTCGGGAAATCAATTCCGCCGAGGCCTTGCAGTACCTGCAACAGCCGCAAAGCGATGAGCAATTTCTCTGGCTGCACCTGAACCTCGCCCACGCCGCGTGCGAGCGCTGGATGAAAAGCCATTTGGAGTTGCCCGAGGAATTTTTCGAAGCGCTGCACGAAGGCTCGCGTTCGACGCGCATCGAGCATGTCGACTCCGCACTGCTGGCAGTGGTCAACGATGTGGTGTTCAACCTCAGCAACATGGTCTCGTCGGATGTCTCGACCCTGTGGGTGTGCGCCCGCAGCCAATTGATCATCAGCGCCCGCCTGCAACCGCTGCACTCGGTGGACAAATTGCGCTCGTCGGTGAAGGCCCGGGAGTGCTTTCGCTCCCCGCTGGAGCTGCTGGTGCATTTGCTGCGCGACCAGGGTGAGGTGCTGACCCAGATCGTGCGCAAGACCAGTCAGAGCGTGGACCAGATCGAAGACCAATTGCTGTCCTCGCGGCTGTCGACCAACCGCGCTGAACTGGGCGCCAATCGGCGGGTACTGGTGCGATTGCAACGGCTGCTGGCGCTGGAGCCAGGCTCATTGCTGCGCCTGCTCAACCGGCCACCGCAATGGCTGCAAAAGGAAGACGTGAAGGAGCTGCGCAAATCCACCGAGGAGTTCGCGCTGATCATCAACGACCTCACGGCGCTGGGTGAACGGATCAAGCTGTTGCAGGAAGAGATCGCCGCCAACATCAACGAACAGACCAACCGCACGCTGTTCACCCTGACGGTAGTGACGGTGCTGGCGCTGCCGATCAACATCATCGCCGGTTTCTTCGGCATGAACGTCGGCGGCATTCCGCTGGCGGATGACCCGCAGGGTTTCTGGATCCTGGTGGCGCTGGTCGCGACCTTTACCGTGATCGCCGGGCGCTGGGCGTTTCGCAAGCAGCAGGATTATTGAGTCCCCGTCATCACCTGACACACTGATCAACTGTGGCGAGGGGGCTTACCCCCGCTGGGTGGCGCAGCCGCCCCAGCACTCGGTCATTCAAACCGCACTAGCAGGATTGAGGACTGCTCTGCAGCCGAACGGGGCGGTGTGGCGTTCCGACAGGCCCGCTCCCACAGGGTACAAGTTCGAAGCACATCATCCCGGCGGGTTTTCCCGTCGGGATTTTTTCGTCCAGCGGCACGGCATTTGCTCGCGAACTCAAGGGCTGCGCTTTATTGACGCACAACTCGTCCGGCAGCCCTTCAGTTTGCCAGCGTGGTGCCGACTCATAAGACACTCGATGTATTCAGGAGAGGAACCGTGAATCTGTACATCAATCAGCTGCAACAGAAAGCTGACTTTAAAGAAGCCATTTACGCGGGCGATATTTTCCTGAACACGCAGTTACGCGCCGCCAAAGAACTCTGTGCCTTTGCCCAGGAAAGCATCACGGCGGCCTTCGATGGCGAGACCAACCACCAGGCGCTGCACACACTGATGCCGGTGGAAGAGTTCGTGGTGCTGGTGACTCGGCTCAAGGGCCAGTTCACCAACAGCCTGCGTGCCAAGGAGCTGATCCGCAGCTTCACCGACGAAATCGGTGCCGCTCCCGAGGAGTTCATTTTCGACGTCCCGCGCATCCGTGTCGTACCCAACTACGACTACCTGCACGCTGGCGTCAGCTACGCCTACAAACCCCATCGCGATACCTGGTACGGCGGTGTCGACTGCCAGATCAATACCTGGATGCCGGTCTACACGATCCAGCCTGACCAGACCATGATGATCAACCCGGCCTACTTCGACGCCCCGGTGAAAAACACCTCGGCGCAGTGGAGCCTGTCCGACTGGATCGGCGTGCAACGCCAGCGCGCCAAGGACAACGTCAAGGAAGAGGCGCGCCAGCACCCGGTGCCCACCGAAGCGATCAATAGCGCCTCTGAACTGCGCATCGCCGGCAACACCGCCGAGATGCTGGTGTTCTCGGGTTCGCACCTGCACGGCACCGTTCCCAATTACACGCAACAAACCCGCTTCAGCGTGGACTTTCGCCTGATGCACCTCGACGACCTCAAGCACCAGCGCGGCGCGATTAACGTCGACAGCGCCTGCCCGGATGTTGGCGCCGGCTTCAAAGACTACTTCCACGTCCACGACTTTTCGAATTTCCGAGGAATCCCGCAATGACCAAGCGTCGCATCACGCCCGCCGAGGCCCAGTACAACGAAACCCGTACCAACGTCCTGAAACGGGTCGATGCCGAATACGTGGCCGACGCTCCGTTCGTCTTCGCCAACCGCATTGGCGTGACTGCCGCGTTGTCGCGCATGGAGCTGTTCAAGAAGGTCGCGGAAGTGCCGGGCGCCATCATTGAGTGCGGCGTGTACAAGGGCAACTCGTTGATGCTCTACATGCACTTGTCGATGATTCTCGAACCGTATGCGATCAACCGCTCGATCGTGGGTTTCGACACCTTCGAAGGCTTCCAGAGCATCGACAAGAAAGAAGACCCGGCCGACGTCAACGAAACCATGTTCGCCGACACCGACCAGTCGCTGATCCAGGACATGATCGACGCCAACGACCTGTTGCGCCCGGTCAATCGCATTCCGCGCTGCGAACTGGTCAAGGGCGACATCGTCAAGACCGTACCGGAGTGGGTCAAGACCCGTCCCGACCTGGTCGTGGCCATGCTGATCCTCGACACCGACCTGTACGAGTCGACCAAAGTCGCGCTGGAAACCTTCCTGCCGTACATGCCCAAAGGCGCGATCGTGGTGCTCGACGAAGTCGCCTACCGCAACTTCCCGGGCGAAACCAAGGCCCTGCGTGAAGTGCTCGACCTGAACAAGATCGAACTCAAGCGCCTGCCGTTCGATTCGTGCGTGGGTTACTTCCACGTCTGATCGGGTGCAAAACCTGTGGGAGCGAGCCTGCTCGCGAAAGCGGTCTGACATTCAGCAATGAAGTTGACTGACACACCGCCATCGCGAGCAAGCTTGCTCCCACAAAAACCGGTTCAAACACGACTCAGCAAACCTCACGAGTCACCAGCATCCGCTCCCGAACCACGTCATACACCCAGTGGTAGACGTAGGTGTACGGCAGGAAGAACAGCAACACACCGATATCCAGCAAGAACGCCTGCCACAGGCTGACATTCAGCCACCAGGCGATCAGCGGCACGCCGAGGGCGACCAGGCCGCCTTCGAACAACAGCGCATGCACCACACGGACCCAGGCGTTGTGTGCGATGGCGAGGCGCTTGAGCAGCCGATCGAACATACCGTTGAAGACCACGTTCCAGGCCAGGGCCAGGCCGGCGATGAGGATGGTGACCATGCCCATTTCCAGCATCGGTTTCTTCATGATCCAGGCCAGCAATGGGGTACAGATCAGGATGGCCAGCAGTTCGAAGCCGATGGCTTGAAAAATACGTTCAGTAATGGATTTGTTGGCGCTCATGGCCGAACTCCCTTGGGTGACTGTGGTTGCCATGATCCATCAGCACGCCGATACTTCATAACCAATAACCATCGATCAAGGCGATAGTTCATGGCCTCTCACGAAGTGTTGCTGGCGTTTGTCGAAGCCGCGACCCAAGGCTCGTTTTCCGCCGCGGCGCGCAAATTGGGCCGCAGTCAGTCGACCATCAGTGCGGCGGTGGCCAGCCTGGAAATCGACCTGAATGTGACGCTGTTCGACCGCAGCAGCCGCAAGCCCGGCTTGACCCCGGCCGGACACGTCATGCTGCAACGGGCCGAAGACATCCTGGCCGCCACCAGTCGCCTGGAAATAGCCGCCAGCCAACTGTCCCAAGGGGTGGAAGCGAAGCTGACGGTGGCGCTGTCCGATACCTATCAGTCGGACCGCTTCGAAGCCGCCCTCAGTGCCTTCGAGCAGCGTTACCCAGACCTGGAGCTCGAGTGTCTGATCGCCGAATGCGATGACCTGATGTCCCTGGTGCAAAGCGGCCGGGCGCAGATTGCCTTCGCCGAAATGCAGGACAGCTACCCGCCGGACCTGGTCAGTTCGACGGTGGACGAGCGCACGGAAATCGCCTTGTTCGTGTCCTCGACGCATCCTTTGGCGACGTTGGACCACATCGACCGGGACGTACTGCAGCAACACCGCGAACTGCGTCTGGCCACCATCATCAATCCCTATGAAAGCCGGGCGAAGGGCCGCGTCTGGTCGGCGCCGAGTTACCTGATGTTGCTGGAAATGGCCCAGGGCGGATTCGGCTGGGCGCCGTTGCCCCGCTGGCTGGTCGAGCGGTTCGGGCCCGGTACGTTGCAGGAACTGGTGGTGCGCGGCTGGCCGAAAACGGTGTCGGTGGATGCGTTGTGGTCGCGGCTGAATCCGCCGGGGCCGGCGGGGAGCTGGTTGCTGGGCAAGATGCTGGAGTGAAGGTCCTTCGGCCCTTATCGCGAGCAAGCTCGCTCCCACAGGGATTGATGGCGTACTCGATACCTGTGGGAGCGAGCTTGCTCGCGATGAGGCCAGAACGGCCACATCAATCCAACGCCTTGAGCCGCCCTTCGATAAACCGCCGCTCCGGCTCTTGTCGGGTCAACGCCAGCGCCCGCTCCCACGCGGCCCGCGCCTCCTGCTTGCGACCCAGTTGCCAACAGAATTGCGCCCGCGCCGAATGCACCAGGTGGTAGTCGAGCAGTTCTCCCCGCTCCAGAATGGCGTCGACCAACGTCAGTCCCGCCAGCGGACCATCCCGTTGCGAAATCGCCGCCGCACGATTCAATTCGATCACCGGCGACGGCACAGCCCGCAGCAGGACGTCATACAGACCGACAATCTGCGGCCAATCGGTTTCCCCCGCCGTCGGGGCTTCGGCGTGCACCGCTGCGATCGCCGCTTGCAGGCAATAGGGTCCGAATCGTCCCATGGTCAGCGCCCGCTCGACCAGCGTGCAGCCTTCACTGATCAACCCGGCGTCCCACAGCGAACGGTCCTGTTCGTCCAGCACAATCAGCTCGCCGCTCGCCGAGGTCCTGGCCGGGCGGCGCGACTCGTGCAGCAGCATCAACGCCAGCAAGCCCATCACCTCCGGTTCCGGCAGCAGTTCCACCAGCAACCGCCCGAGTCGGATCGCTTCACGGGTCAAATCCTCGCGGATCAGTTCTGCCCCGATGGACGCCGAGTAGCCCTCGTTGAACACCAGGTAAATCACCCGCAATACACTGTCCAGGCGCTCGGGTAGCTCAGCGAGTGTCGGCACTTGATAAGGGATTTTCGCATCGCGGATCTTCGCCTTGGCGCGCACGATGCGCTGGGCGATGGTGGCCGGGGCCGAGAGAAAGGCCCGGGCGATTTCTTCCGTGGTCAGGTCGCAGACTTCCCGCAGCGTCAGTGGCACTTGTGCGTCGGCCGCCAGGGCCGGGTGGCAGCAAGTGAAGATCAGCCGCAGGCGATCGTCTTCCACGTCTTCATCACTCCAGTCGGCCTGCTCCAGTTCCTCCAGTTGCGCGATCAGCAAGGGCTGCGACGCGGCAAAGCGTGCGCGTCGGCGCAAGGCATCGATGGCCTTGAAGCGCCCGGTGGACACCAGCCAGGCCCGCGGATTGTCCGGCACGCCGTCACGCTGCCAGCGTTCGACCGCGATGAAAAACGCCTCGTGCAAGGCCTCTTCGGCGAGGTCGAAATCACCCAGCAAGCGAATCAGGGTCGCAAGAATCCGCCGCGACTCTTCGCGATAAACCCGCTCGACCTGCGCCTGAACCGGCAGCCCCGGCATCTTAAGGATTCAACTGCCGAACGGGGCGCACTTCGACACTGCCGACCCGGGCCGCCGGAATGTTCCCGGCGACCTGGATGGCTTCGTTGAGGTCCTTGGCATCGATCAGATAAAAACCGGCCAATTGCTCCTTGGTTTCAGCGAATGGCCCATCGGTGATCGACATCTTGCCATTGCGCATGCGCACGGTGGTGGCGGTCTGCACCGACTCCAGCGCCTCGGCGGCAACCATCCGGCCACTGCCCTGGATCGACTCGGCATAGGCCATGCACTCTTCGTCCTTCGGGCTTTGAGGTAACGAATGCAGCAACCGCTCATCGCTGTAGACCAGGCATAAATACTTCATCACGCTCTCCTTATCGAACGATCAACTATGGCCGCTGATTGGCATTCTGGCTCGGCTTCCCGACGATCAGGGCTTGAGGTCGAACAGCGTCGCGCCGCTGGTCATGTCGAATGGCGCCGACCAATGTTCGTGGACGATCTGCCACAGCCCGGCTTCTTGCCGATAGCAGGCGGTGACGCGCATCCAGCAGGACTGGGTTTCGCCCTTGTCGTTGGTGCCACCGCAATGTGCCAGCCAGTGAGCGAACGCAATTTCCTGGGACGGCTCGATGGTGATTTCGTCGAATTCGAAGATGTGCGGGCCGGGGCACATTTCCATGCAGGCCTGCCAATGCGCGCGATACGCCGGCTTGCCTTTGAATTGCAGGGCCTTGACCGCGTCGAAGGAGACGATGTCATCGGCATACAGAGCCATGACTTTTTCAATGTCCTTGGTCATGACCGCCTGACGATAGTTCTCGATGAGGTTCTGGATCTGGGTTTGCGAGTTCATGGTGGTTCTCCGTGGTTTTTATAGTGAAGACACCCTTAGTCGTCTGGCGATCCGGTGAATCGACAGGTGAAATAAAAATAATCCGGGAAAGCAAACTCGCTAGAATCCGAGGCTCATTTGTGATGGAAAAAGGACACTCCCGTGACAGCCCGACTCGTGCCTTATGAAAGCCTGAATGCGCTGCAGCGCCAGCAGGTCGAGGCCATTGAAGTGCATTCGGAACAGATCAGATTCTCGGGTGACATCCACGGCGCCTTGCACACGCTGTTGTCCAAGCCCGGCCCTGGCGTCAAGGGCTTCGCCCTGCTGGCCGAGGATGTGCCCGTCGCGTTCCTGCTGCTCAAGCGCCCGCCGGTATTGCCGGCCTGGGCCGATGAGCACAGCGCCACGCTGCATGCGCTGCAAGTCGATCAACGCGCTCAAGGCAAAGGCTACGGCAAGGCCTGCCTGCAGGCGCTACCCGAGGCCGCACGCCGGGCCTGGCCGGAAATCAAGGGGCTGGAACTGTCGGTGGATGCCGACAACGAGGCGGCCATCGCCCTGTACGCCAGGTATGGCTTTGTCGACAGCGGCGAGGCATACAAGGGCCGGATCGGGTATGAGCGGCGGATGGGGTTGGTGTTTTGAACACAGCCCCCACCAACACCACAAAACTACTGTGGGAGCGAGCTTGCTCGCGATGGCGGCGTAACATTCAACATCGATGTCGACTGATAGTCCGCTATCGCGAGCAAGCTCGCTCCCACAAGGGATCTACGTCGGATCAGAGTTCGAGCACCATCTCATGCCACGCCATGCCGCCATGGTCCGAGGCCGAGGGTTTAACGTAGGCAAAGCCGAACCCGGCATACAACGGAATATGCCGTTCCTTGCACATCAGGTTGATGGTGACCTTGCCCATCGCGCGCATGCGTTCGATGAACTCGGCCATCAGGTGCTTCGCCAGGCCTTGGCCCTGATAATCCGGGTGCACCACCACCGACATGATCACCACATGCGGCCCGGCCGGGTCGTGGCCGATCAGTTCCTTGAACGCCTCGTCCGACATTTCCACCTGGAACGCCGCACCGGAGTTGATGAATCCGGCGACAACCCCGTCCACTTCAGCGACGATAAAACCCTCGGGCCAGGTGGCGATGCGGGTGGCGATTTTCTCGCGGGTCGCGGCTTCGTCACCTTCATAGGCAAGGGTTTCGATGGCAAAGCAGCGGTCCAGATCGGCGGGGGTGACGTTGCGGATGACGGTGTTCATGGCAGCTCGGGATCAGCATGGGAAAGGCTGGGGATGATAAATCAGCTGCTGTGGGACATCGAGAGACGAATCGGCTGATCCGCCTCTCGTGCAGGTGTCATGCCTTGATCGGCAGCCAGATTTCCAGCTTGCCGGTGTTGAGTTTGGGGTTGAAGTCTTCGCTGTAGCGCTCGAACTCCGGAGCCGCCAATAGCTCGTGGCCGGACTGCGGCAGCCACGTGCCATGGATGTACTGAAAGGTTTGCGGCAGGGTGTCCAGCGGTCCTTTGTGTTCGAACACCACGTACTGCTGCGGCTGAACTTCTACCCAGCGGTAGGTTTCGGGCAAGTCGTCGAGCTTGCTGATCTCGACCCCGGCGATGTAATCGAAGCCGCCCTTGCCGTCGAAATTGCAGCAGACACCGTAGGTGACTTCGCCTTTTTGGCCCGGAATATGGCCCAGATGCGGGATGAGTTTCTCCCAGAGTTCGGGAATGCCTTGAACGGATTGTTGGGTAAATGTTCCGCCAAGCCCTGCAATCAGCAGGAAGTGTCCGTGTTCGAAGCGTGGCTCCGCCAGTTCGACGCGTGTTTGCTCATCCATGGCTCAACTCCTGGAGCAAAAAGTGGGTTCGGCTGGGAGTATAGAAGCCAAACCCGATTCGCCCAATTACAGGGCGTGCAATTGCTCGACGGCGCCTGAACCGACAAACTCGTTGTAACCCGATAGGATCACGTAGACCGCGAAATAGCAGAAGATCGCTGCCGATGCCATGTAGGAATACCGCAGTAGCTTGTCGCCGAGCAACTTGCCGCCGTGGCTCGCAGCAAAGCACAGCCCGACACACCAGAGAATCCCTGCGCAGAGAAAACCGCCGAGAAACAGCGCGGAGCTGAGGGCGCCACCGCCGCCGGAACGGGCGATCAGCGTGCCACCCACCGCAGCGAACCAGAGAATCGCGCTGGGCGACGACATGGCCAGGAAGATCCCGCGCAAGAACTCCTTGCGATGGGAGTTGTGCCCCACCTCGGCCGATTGCGCCAGCACCGCTTCGTGGTGAATCGCCGAATAGATCATCTTCGCCGCGAAGTACACCAGCAGCGCCGAGCCACCGATCCACAGCACCCAGCGCACGGTTTCGTATTGCAGCAACACGGTCATGCCGGCCAGTGCCAGTACCGCGTAGATCAGGTCGCCGACACAAGTCCCCAGCCCCAGCGCAAACCCCTGGAAATAGCCGCGCTGCATGGCCAGGGTGATCATCGCGATGTTGGCCACGCCGATATCCAGGCACAGCGAGAGGCTCAGCAAGAAGCCGCTGGTAAATTCCATCGAACCCTATCCTTCGGAAAAATTTGTTTACATTGAGGCTGGACAGTCTGCCACAGCTGCCCTTACATTCCGCCACAGGTCACCGCAGTGACCAGCGTCGCTCGGACGGTTCCGGGCGCTTACGTTATCCGAGGCAACAATGGCCGAACAAGGTTCGCCGCGCCGCTTTGCGCGCATAGATCGACTCCCCCCTTACGTTTTCAACATCACTGCCGAGCTGAAGATGGCCGCCCGTCGTCGTGGCGAAGACATCATCGACTTGAGCATGGGCAACCCCGACGGCGCCACGCCGCCGCATATCGTCGAAAAACTCGTCACGGTGGCCCAGCGCGAAGACACCCACGGCTACTCGACGTCCAAGGGCATTCCGCGCCTGCGCCGGGCGATTTCCAACTGGTACAAGGACCGCTACGAGGTCGACATCGACCCGGAAAGTGAAGCCATTGTCACCATCGGTTCCAAGGAAGGCCTGGCGCACCTGATGCTGGCCACCCTGGATCAGGGCGACACCGTGCTCGTGCCCAACCCGAGCTACCCGATTCACATCTACGGTGCCGTGATTGCCGGCGCCCAGGTGCGGTCGGTGCCGCTGGTGCCGGGCGTGGATTTCTTCGCTGAACTGGAGCGGGCCATTCGCGGTTCGATCCCGAAGCCGAAGATGATGATCCTCGGTTTCCCGTCCAACCCGACCGCCCAGTGCGTGGAGCTGGATTTCTTCGAGCGAGTGATCGCCCTCGCCAAGCAGTACGACGTGCTTGTGGTACACGACCTGGCCTACGCCGACATCGTCTACGACGGCTGGAAAGCCCCGTCGATCATGCAAGTGCCCGGGGCCAAGGACATTGCGGTGGAGTTTTTCACCCTGTCCAAGAGCTACAACATGGCCGGCTGGCGCATTGGCTTCATGGTCGGCAACCCGGAACTGGTCAATGCCCTGGCGCGGATCAAGAGCTACCACGACTACGGCACCTTCACTCCGCTGCAAGTGGCGGCCATCGCTGCGCTTGAAGGCGATCAGCAATGCGTGCGCGACATCGCCGAGCAGTATCGGCAGCGGCGCAATGTGCTGGTCAAGGGTCTGCATGAACTGGGCTGGATGGTGGAAAACCCGAAAGCGTCGATGTATGTCTGGGCCAAGATTCCCGAGGCTTATGCGCACCTGGGCTCGCTGGAGTTCGCCAAGAAACTGCTGGCCGAAGCCAAGGTATGTGTCTCGCCGGGCGTCGGGTTTGGCGAGTACGGTGACGATCACGTGCGCTTCGCCCTGATTGAAAACCAGGACCGGATTCGTCAGGCCGTACGCGGGATTCGCGGGATGTTCAGGGCGGATGGGTTGGCACCGAAAACCAACGCCTGACACAAAAACCTGTGGCAAGAACATTCCTGTGGCGAGGGGGCTTGCCCCCGTTGGGTTGCGCAGCAATCCCAAAACCAGTCACCGCGGTGCTTCAGGCAAAATGCGTTAACTGGTTTTACGACGGCTTCGCCGCCGAACGGGGGCAAGCCCCCTCGCCACAATGAACAGGTTCACCCTTCGAACACAAAAAAACCGCATCGCAGCGGTTTTTTTGTGCCTGTCGAATCGCTTAGACGAACAGCGACAACAACAGGATAAAGCCCAGGCCAACCACGGAGAGGATGGTTTCCATCGCGGTCCAGGTCTTGAAGGTTTCGGCCACGGTCATGTTGAAGTACTGCTTCACCAACCAGAAACCGGCGTCGTTGACGTGGGACAGGATCAGGGAGCCTGCACCGGTGGCCAGCACCAGCAGCTCACGGTTCACACCCGGAATCATCCCCACCACCGGCACCACGATGCCGGCGCCAGTGATGGTCGCCACGGTCGCTGAACCGGTCGCGATACGAATCACCGCCGCCACCAGCCAGGCCAGCAGGATCGGCGAGATCTGTGCGTTCACCGCCATGTGGCCGATCACGTCACCCACGCCGCTGGTCACCAGCATCTGCTTGAAGCCACCACCGGCACCGATGATCAGGATGATCGCGGCGGTCGGCGCGAGGCTGGCATCCAGCCATTTCATCATTTGGCTGGAACCGATGCCCTGCTTGTAGCCGAAGGTATACAGCGACAGCAGCAATGCCAGCAGCAACGCCGAAATCGGGTGACCGATCAGGTCCATGAAGGCGCGGAAAATGTTGCCATCGGGCAGCACCACGTCGGCAAACGTCTTGAGCAGCATCAGGAACACCGGCAGCAGCACGGTCACCAGCGTGATGCCGAAGCTCGGCAGTTCAGCCGAATCCGTTTCGCGCGACAGTTGATCCACCAGCTCCTGGTTCGGATGACCGGGAATGTGCTTGGCAATGAACGTACCGAAGATCGGGCCAGCGATGATGGCGGTTGGCAACGCAACGATCAGGCCGTACAGAATGGTCTTGCCGATGTCGGCACCGAACACGCCGATGGCCAGCAGCGGACCCGGGTGCGGCGGCACCAGGCCGTGTACCGCGGACAGACCGGCCAGCAGCGGGATACCGATCTTGATGATCGACACGCCAGTGCGACGGGCCACGATGAACACCAGCGGAATCAGCAGCACGAAGCCGATTTCGAAGAACAGCGGAATGCCGACCAGGAACGCGGCGAACATCATCGCCCACTGCACCTTGTCCTTGCCGAAGGCGCGGATCAACGTCTGCGCAATCTGATCCGCACCGCCTGATTCGGCCATCATTTTGCCGAGCATGGTGCCCAGCGCCAGGATGATGCCGACGAAACCAAGCACGCCACCGAAGCCGTCCTGGAACGCCTTGATGATGGTGCCGATCGGCATGCCGGAGGTCAGCCCGAGGAAGGCGGCGGCGATGATCAGTGCGAGGAATGGGTGCAACTTGAACTTGGTGATCAGGACGATAAGCCCGATCACCGTGACCACTGCATCGAGCAGCAGGAACGTCTCGTGGGACATGCCAAACATTAGGGGTGTCTCCTGGTTGTTGTTGTTATTAAAGCGGGTTGATCAGAAGTCGTGAGGACAGCGCTGTCTTTGCGAGCACAGTCATACCGCCTGTTTCAGGCCGTTCGCCTGCCACCAGGCATGAGCCTGCGCCGCCAGTTGCTCGACGCTATAGGTCGAAGCATCCAGCGCCAGGGTCAACGGCTCGCCGACGGGCGATTCGAGGGTCGCGAACTGGCTGTCGATCAGAGTCGACGGCATGAAGTGGCCTGGCCGATGGGAGACACGGTCGGCGGCGACTTCGGGGGTCAACTCAAGGAACACAAAGCCCAGGCCCGGCAAGGCACTGCGCAGACGTTCGCGGTAGACGTGCTTGAGAGCCGAACAGGTCAGCACCGGGCGCTGGCCCTTGGCGTCGACACGGCGCAGTTCATCGCACAGGCTGTCGAGCCAGCCGGCACGGTCTTCATCGTTCAGGGGAATCCCCGCGCTCATCTTTTCGATATTGGCGGCAGGGTGAAAAGAGTCGCCTTCAATGGCAGTGGCGCCGCTCAAATGGCACAAGGCCTCGCTGACGCACGTCTTGCCGCAACCGGCAACGCCCATGATGACCAGGGCGGTGATGGGATGATTCATGTAACACCTCAGCGCGCAGACAGCGCTACCTTTGCCAGTTATGACACCAGATCAAAAGCAGAAGTTGCCGACGCCTTTCTTGTCATTTTATGGGTTGCAGCAGGTTAGGTCCCAACACCAAAAAGCAAGGATCAGGCGAACCCTCGCTCACGCATTTGCAGCTGCATCGAGACAGCGCTACCTTAGTGCCTTGAATTTTGTTTGGCAAGCCATCGATGAACACAACCAAGAACGATAAAAATACTCGCACCACTGGCCGCCCTACCCTGAACGAAGTTGCCCGACTGGCCGGCGTCAGCCCGATCACCGCCTCCCGCGCCTTGCGTGGCGTCAGCACCGTGGCCACTGAACTTGTGGAAAAGGTGCAAAAAGCGGCGCTTGAGCTCAACTATGTGGTCAACCCTGCCGCCCGCGCCTTGGCCTCGGCCCAGAGCCAGTCAGTCGTGGTTTTGGTGCCGTCGCTGTCCAACCTGCTGTTCATTGACACCCTGGAAGCCATTCATCGGGTTTTGCGCCCCAAGGGCTTCGAAGTGCTGATCGGCAACTTCCATTATTCGCGCGATGAAGAAGAAAACCTGCTGCGAAACTACATGGCCTATCAACCGCGCGGCTTATTGCTGACGGGTTTCGACCGCACCGAAAGTTCGCGGCGGATGATCGAAGCCAGCAATATTCCTTGCGTGTACATGATGGAACTGGACAGCGCCGCCGGGCTCAATTGCGTTGGCTTTTCGCAACTGGCGGCCGGCGAAACGGCTGCCGAACACTTGCTGTCCCGCGGCCGCAAGCGCCTGGCCTACATCGGCGCGCAGCTGGACCAGCGCACTTTGTTGCGCGGCGAAGGCTTCCGCAAAGCCCTGCAAAAGGCCGGTCGGTATGACCCGGACCTGGAAGTGCTGACGCCCCGCTCCTCCTCCGTCGGCCTCGGCGGCGAGTTGTTCCTGCAACTGCTGGCCAGTCATCCGGATGTCGATGCGATCTTCTTCGGCAACGACGACCTGGCCCAGGGCGCCCTGCTCGAAGCCATGCGCAACGGGATCAAGATCCCCGAACAGGTTGCGATCCTCGGCTTCAACGACTTGCCCATGTCCGAACACATGGTCCCGCGCCTGAGCAGCATCAACACCCCGCGTGAAGCCATCGGCCGTCGCGCGGCGGAGCAGATGCTGACGCTGATGGCCGGCAACACCGTGGCCAAACCGGTGCAGGACATGGGGTTTGAGTTGAAGGTGCGCGAAAGCACGTAAGCACGACACACCCGCAGTGAAGTCAGATTTTGTGGCGAGGGGGCTTGCCCCCGTTGGGTTGCGAAGCAGCCCCAAAAACAGCGCCGCAGTCATACAGGTAAAACCCGTGAACTGGATTACGACTGCTCCGCAGCCGAACGGGGGCAAGCCCCCTCGCCACAGGGAAAGCCTTTCGCCCCCGCTCAGTGTTCAATCCTGCGGATCGAGGTTATCCAGCACCCGGTTCACCGCCAGCTCGGCCAGCATGATGATCTGTGCGATCGCCAGCGCCGTGTTGCGATGGCTACCTTCCAGAAACGTAGCAAAGTCATTGGTCATGACACTCGCCGAGGCCAGTGATTCACAGGCGTGCGCCAACAGCGTTTCGTTGTTGATGCCAGGCGAGATGGAGAACATGGGGCTGGGATTGCGTGGGGGGTTGGGCGTGGGTTTGAACATGGCAATGCTCCTAGAGTGATGGAGCTGTCACGATTCGCTGCTAGACGAAATTAAGGTGGCAGCCGTGCGCGGGCTAGCAGACCAGGACTCTAGAACCCGGTAGACCCGAAGGTCTTCCCACACACAGCCGCCATAACGTGAACCGATCACGAACGGTGGACGCCATGCGTCTAAAGTATCCAGGCTGCTAGACCCGATCGCTGAATTTGCAGCGACACGGAACAATACGAGTCCGGATACCAAGCGCACAAGTCGGCGGATTCTGGCGTAGTCGTAGGTAATTGCGCAAGAAATCACTGTCTGCGGAAATCCTCTGATACCCCTTGCCTACGGACCATTCCTACAGGTTTACGTCTGGTCCTGCCGATCCTGCAGACTTGATGTCAGCCGTCGGCAGGCACACTATGAATTCCCGACGCCATGATTCGCTGACGGAGTAGCAAAATGGAACATGCACTAAAGATTCTCGGCAAAGCCTCGTCCATCAACGTCCGAAAAGTCCTGTGGACTTGCGAGGAGCTGGGTATTGCCTACGAACGCGAGGACTGGGGCAGTGGTTTCGCGTCCACCCACAGCCCCGAGTTCCTGCGCTTCAATCCCAATGCACAGGTGCCGGTGATCATCGATGAAGCCGGCGTGTTGTGGGAATCCAATACCATCTGCCGCTATCTGGCTGGCAAACACCACCACCATCACAGCGAGTTGCTGCCCACCGAACCGGCCGCCCGCGCTCGGGTGGAGCAGTGGATGGACTGGCAAGCCACCGAGCTCAATCCGTCCTGGAGATACCCGTTCATGTCACTGGTGCGCAAGGACCCGGAATTCCAGGACCCGCATAGCCTTGAAGTCGGCATCCGTAGTTGGAACCAGAAAATGAGCATCCTCGAACATCAACTCGCAACCACCAAGGCGTATGTCGCCGGACCACACTTTACCCTGGCCGACGTTGTCATCGGTTTGTCGGTCAATCGCTGGCTGATGACGCCGATCGAGCGTCCGGATTACCCCTCCGTCGATGAATACTTCCAGCGTCTGGCGCAACGTCCGGGGTTCCTCAAGCACGGCTGCAATGGCTTGCCTTGAGGAGCCGCAAAATGCCGCGCTGTTTCTTGTAGGAGCGAGCTTGCTCGCGATGGACCTGAGAACACCGCGTTCAACCAGCTTTCACGCGTTATCGTTGACGTCCATCGCGAGCAAGCTCGCTCCTACAGTGGGTCAACGTTTTTTGTAGGAGCGAGCTCGCTCGCGATGGATGCAAGAGCGCCGCGTATATCCAGAAAACACGCGTTATCGACCCTACCGCGACTAGTTCAATTGCAACGTCGAGTTGAACTGACTGATCGCATCCACCACATGCCGCGAGCCCTGCTGGATTTCCAGAATCACCTCCCCTGCCTCGTTCGCCAATTCAACTCCGAGGCCAGTTCGACTCAGACTCGATTGCATGCTCGACACCGCGCTGAGCGACAAATCGTGGTTCTTGCGCACCACCTCGACAATCTCCAGCGTCGCCTGACTGGTGCGCGCCGCAAGGCTGCGCACTTCATCGGCTACCACCGCAAACCCGCGCCCGTGCTCTCCGGCACGGGCCGCTTCGATCGCCGCGTTGAGCGCCAGCAGGTTGGTCTGATCGGCAATGCCGCGAATGGTCTGCACGATGGTGCCGATGATGTCGGACTGTTTGCTCACGGCGTCGATGCTCAGAGCCGCCTCGTTCAAGTCCCGGGAAATGTCCTGGATGATCTGCACCGTCTGCTGCACCACCTCGGAGCCCTTGCGCGCGCAGACGTCGTTTTGTACCGAAGTGCTGTGGGCCGACTCTGCGGCGGTTTGCAGGGTGGTCATCTGGTGGGTGATATCGCTGGCGAACTTGACCACCTTGTACAACCGCCCCTTGGCGTCGAACAACGGGTTGTAGGAGGCTTCCAGGAATACCGTCTGACCTTGCTTGTTCCTGCGTTCGAAACGATGTGAGTGATATTCGCCGCGGTTGAGCGAAGCCCAGAAATTCCGGTAGCCCTGGGACTCGGCTTCGGCACGGTGGCAGAACAGGCTGTGATGCTGCCCCGCCACTTCGTTGAGCGAGTACTGCATGGTTTTCAGGAAGTTCTCGTTGGCGGTGATGACCTTGCCTTCGGGCGTGAATTCGATCACGGCCATCGAACGGCCGATCGCGGCGAGCCTGCTTTCGTTTTCGTGTTCCTTGTTGATCCGTGCGGTGATGTCGGTGGCTACCTTGATCACACTTTTCACCTGCCGGTCGGGGCCCAGCACCGGCATGTAACTGGCTTCGAGCCAGATCTCCCGGCCACTCTTGTGCAAGCGCAAAAAGGTCCCCCCCAGCGGCTCGCCCCGCGCCAGGTCACGCCATAACTTGCTGTACTCATCGCTGCGGTAATACTGCTCTTCACAAAAGACCCGGTGATGTTTGCCGCGCACCTCGTCAGCGCTGTAGCCCATGGCATTGCAAAAGTTTTCGTTGGCATCGATGACGATGCCGTCCGGAGTGAACTCAATCATCGCCATCGAATGACTGATCGCCGCCAACTTGGCATTAACCTCAGTCAGCGCGCAACTGAACCGTTCAATTTCCAGCAGGTCGGCCTTGTGATGTAGGTTGAACATTGTCGTATCACCTTCCGCGCGGTTTTTTGATTGATGAACGTTGCAGGTCTTTCAAATCCACCACTACGCTCCGTGGAACAGGCACACGCATCCCTCCAAAAAGAAGGACTAGTCAGGTGATAAATGATGTTCAATCGGAGGGTCCTTACAGCGACACGCTCATCAAGACATCCTTCTCTTGATAGCCCGCATGCGGGCCAGCCCTAACAGATTCACAACAAATTCCATTTAGCGGACAGCTCCTTGCCATCAAGTGTTGGTGCCTTCGATTGCGCACTCTGCGACCAGAGATCGACCACCTCATGAGGGTCGATACAGTTAGTTACACCTGATCATAGACAGCAACCTCGGGCTTGCAAGGCCACTAGTCTGCCACTACTGAGGACAAAATCGGTTCAGCAGCTTGTCGAGGGGGGGAAATACTCGGAGAACAAGACAGATCAGCGGTCGGTAGTGAGAGCGGCGCTGGCTGCCGAATTGGCTTAAGGCTGTAGACCATTCGCGAGCAAGCCCGCTCCCACAGGGGATCGGCGGTGACCACAGGTTTTGTGGAAATCACAGATTCAATGTGGGAGCGGGCTTGCTCGCGAATGGTTGCAGCTCAAACACCGCAGAACTTTCAGAACAAACTACAAGCTGGCACTCACTTTGGTGGCCACCTCTCCCGGCACCCAACCCTTCCATACCTGCGGCTGCTCACGCAAAAACGCTTCGGC
The DNA here is from genome assembly GCF_058794995.1 of Pseudomonas sp. GW823-FHT06E10. Taxonomy (NCBI): domain Bacteria; kingdom Pseudomonadati; phylum Pseudomonadota; class Gammaproteobacteria; order Pseudomonadales; family Pseudomonadaceae; genus Pseudomonas; species Pseudomonas sp. GW823-FHT06E10. Next base: position 146,888 of record NZ_JBXAHJ010000002.1, read on the forward strand.
GACTTCTCGGGGTTTCTGCCGTTTTTCACTCATCTGACCCAAGGTCTGGTTCAACAGATCAATCGGCAAATCGACCTTTTCAAAGAACGTCACCAGGTCCGGGTATTGCGCCTTGAACGGTGCCGATACGCCGATGGCCAGGCTGGCCGGCATCGAGCGCGTGCCTTTGGGGTTCGGGTTGTTGGCATCGGCCAGGGTTTTCCAGGCTTCGGCATCGAATGGTGGTTCATCGAGTTTGACCAGTTTAAAACGCCCCAACAGCGGTGTCGGCGACCAGTAGTAGAACAGCACCGGTTTGCCACGGCGGATCGACGACGCCACCTCGGCATCCAGTGCGGCACCAGACCCCGTGCGGAAGTTGACGTAGCTGGCGGTCAGGTCATAGGCCTTGAGCTTCTGGCTGTTGACGATTTCCGAAGTCCAGCCGGTCGGGCTGTTGAGGAAGCGTCCGCGGCTCGGGTCTTCGGGGTCACGGAACACGTCCTTGTACTTCGCCAGGTCGGCAACGGATTTCAACTCCGGGGCCAAGGGCTTGATGCCGCGCTCCGGATCGCCCTTGATCACGTACTCCGGCACCCACCAGCCTTCGGTGGCGCCTTTGACCGTATCGCCAAGGCCGAATACCTTGCCCTCCGCCGCCGCCTTGACCCAGGCGGGACTGCGTCCGGCCCACTCTTCACCGATGACCTGGATGTCGTTTTTGGCCAGCGCCGCTTCAAGGCTGACGGTGCTGCCCGGCAGCGTGTCGGTCGGGTAGCCGTAACCTTTTTCGACGATCAGGCGCAGGATTTCGGTGATGAGGCTGCCGCTTTCCCAAGTGATGTCACCAAAGTGAATAGGTGCCGCTTTTTCCGTGGCCGATGCCGGGTGGGACAACAGGCTCAGGGCCAGCAACGAACTGCCGAGCAGGGTTTTGATCGATCTCATGCGGACCTCTTGTTCTGGAGGGGACGGTTCAGGGATTGATTGGCGCTGTGCCGGTCGCACAGGGCCTGGGAACGGGTCATGTAGTCGCTGACTGAACGCAGGGAGATGCCCAGCGCAGCGGCAATTTGCGGATAGGTCAGGCCGTCGATCCGTGACAGCAGGAAGGTCGAGCGGACTTTGCCGGGTAGCCGCTGAAGACTGCGATCCACACGGGTCAGGGTCTGGGACACCTGAGCCAGTTCTTCCGGCGATTGGGCGTGGATCGACTCGGCCTGTCGTAGTTGTTGAAGGTACTGACGCTCCAGGTCACCTCGACGCCAACGCTGATAGAGCAGGCGCTGGGCGATGGTGGTGAGCAACGCACGGGGTTCACGGATTGCCGTCAGGCCAGGGGCCTGCAGCAGTTGCACAAAGGTTTCGCAGGCAATGTCTTCGACAGCGGCGGCATCGTTCAGGGACTGACGCAGGCGCGTGCAGAGCCAGAGGTAGTGGGCGCGGAACAATCCGTCCACCTGTTTGCGATGAAGAATATCGGCGCCGGACATAGGGGCTCCTGGGTTAGGGGTCGCTGAATGTCCGGTGGTCCGGTGAGGCGAATCCTAACAAGGAGCCTTATTCATTAATAATATTTAAAACTTATTTTTATATTCATTTATGGACTTAAAAAATACCTGACAGGCCGCTATCGCAAATCCCCATACCCCAGCACCTCGGCCTCACGCTGGTAGTCGAGCACAATCTGATAGTCGCTTTCGTTGGTGGGCAGTACCTCTGGCAAACCGAGGGTTTCGGCAACCTCCGGCAGCTCGCGCAACGCCAGGTTCATCACCCGCAGGAGCTCTTCAGCCTGCTCATCCGTGACCGTCGCGGCAGTAATGAACGGTAAGGCAGGACTGAGCGCACTGCGGGCAATCACCCGCAAACCGGCCACTTCCTCTGCGGCGTGGCGTGCCAGATAGGCGAAGGTCACGCTGTCGATGGCCGCCAGATCGGCAAGGTTTTCGTGTAACCAGCGCAGGCTTTCGCGATGGCTGCCGCTGATTCCGACCTGGGTAAAAAACCGCCCGTCACGTTGCAAGGATGCCAAACGGTGGCGCAGCAAATTCATGCCGCTGTTGGAGTCCTGGCTATTGATCACCCCTCGGCTGTGGCGAAAATCCGCCAAGGTCTGTCGCCGATCATCGACGCGGCACAACAGCAGGCTGCAATGATTGCCGCCACTGCTGTCCGGCAGCTCATAACGAGGCCGCCCCAGCACCCGGACCTTGCCGCGCAATGCCGTCATCAGCGGATAGCCGCAGGTTTGGGTGAGCAACAAGTGCGGCGACAACCACAAGTTCAGCAGTGACAGGCCTTCGGCATCCCGGCGGGTGTCGCCCAGGTGCTCGAGGATTCGCGCCAGCCAGCGTTCGTTGGCCTGGTGGATGGGTTCGGGGGCGGTGTACATCAGCAGTTCGGCGAAGTGTTGGGTCATCGAAGTTTTCCATGTAACAAAGCCCCCCCTGTGGGAGCGAGCTTGCTCGCGATAGCGGTGTAACAGATTGCATTGATGTCGACTGACACGACGCTATCGCGAGCAAGCTCGCTCCCACAGTAGATCAGTGGCGATTCAAAAATCAGTAAAACGGATGCCTCGGGCTGTCGATGGCCTTGACTCCATGTTCACGCCACAACTGCCCATAACCCCGCACCAGAAACCCGCCGCTACGCGCCAGCCATTGCTCGCGGCGCGCCCTGTAGGCGCGGGGCAAGTCGTACCAGGGCAACCCCGGCAACTCGTGGTGCACCAAATGAAAATTGAGGTTCAGGAACAGCCAGCGCCACGGCCACGCCGCTTCATTGAGCACCGTGCGCTGCTCCGGCGCGGCATGAGGTCGATGTTCATAGTAGGAGCGAATCATGGCGATCGACAGCGCCGGCACACTGATCAAAAACAGGTAATGCCAAACCGGCAACAGGCTGAAGTTCGCGATGAACAGCAGCATCAACCCGGTCATCAAGCCGTGACTCAACCACATCAGCCAAGCCTGGCGCTCGCCTGCCCTGAGGCGTTGCAGCTCTTCACGGGCCAATGCCAGCAAGGCCAGCGGTGCCCCCAGGGAAAAACGACCGAGCACGGTTTTGTTCAGCCAGTGCAGGCTGCGCACCAGCGGCGAACTGCCCTGCCACTGCCCGGCGCTCAAGTAACGGCTTTCCGGATCGCGACCGGGGATCGTCAGGTCCTCGTCGCGGTGATGCTGCAAATGGCTGTCGCGATACAGGGTGTACGGATACCAGACGGCAAACGGCGCGTAGCCAAGGATTTTGTTCAGGGTTGACCAGCGCGTGGGATGACCGTGCAGCAGTTCGTGTTGCACGGATAACCACAGCACCAGCAATGGAGTCAGCAACAGCGTGCTCCACCATAAACCCAATCGATGGCTGTTCAACACGATGCCAAACCAGCCGCCATACACACCGATCAACAGCAACCAGGTCGGCCATTCGGTGCGCGCGGTGAAGCGTCGGCGCAGTGTTTCGATTTCTTCTTGGTGGGCGCTATCAAAGTAATGGGGCATGGCGTTGCTCAGATCGGGGACCAGTCCCCTTCTGTGCAATGGCCTTGGGAAATCTTGCAGATTATTTTCAGGAGGATCGCTCCCATGTTGCATGGGAGCGATCAATCAACGCGGATCAGTGACCGAATACGCCAACTTTTTTGGCCTTCTTGTCCGCGCGCTTTTCAATGGCGGTTTTCACCGGTTTCTTTTTCGCCGATTTCTTTGAATCCATACCTTTGGACATGATGCGTACTCCACTCATGGGGATGTGAGATCAGGTATACACCTATCCCGGCGCGCGCGTTCTTTTATAATCGCCCGCTTTGCATACCGACAGTCCAAAACCATGCCCGAGACCCGATACACCCTGCTCGACGAGCCTTTATGGCCATTGATGAACAAGTTCTACCGCGCTCACCAATCGTCGATGAAAGCCGTGCGCGACGCGCAGTTGTGGGTGGCCCGACGTGACCAGATAGTTGCCGCGCTGTGTTTGCGTCCGGTGTCCGGCGGGCATTGGCTGACCGGGTTGTTTGTCGATCCGGCCTGTCGCGAACAAGGGCTTGCCGCCGGGTTGATTGCGGCAGCGGTGAAGGATTGCGAACAGCCGGTGTGGTTGTTCTGTCATCCGGATTTGCGGGGGTTTTATGAGCGGCGCGGGTTTACTTTCGATCCGCCGATGCCTTACGCGATGGTTGAACGGTTGAGCCGATACGCGCGCAGCAAGCCGATGATTGCTATGGGGTTGGCTCCAGGCGTTTAACTGACTCAAGCCAGTTGGAGATCCAATGTGGGAGCGAGCTTGCTCGCGATGAGGTCCGGTCGGTCAGCATTGTAGGCAACTGATACACCGCCATCGCGAGCAAGCTCGCTCCCACAGGGTTTTATAGTGATCTAGTCGTCCGCGTTGGGATCCAGGTCCGGGAACATCACCTCGGTGAAGCCAAACTTGCTGAAGTCGGTAATGCGCGACGGGTACAGGCGGCCGATCAGGTGGTCACACTCATGTTGCACCACCCGCGCATGAAACCCCGAGGCAAAACGCACGATGGGCTCACCCTTGGGGTCGACGCCTTCGTAGCGAATCTGCTGGTAACGCTGCACCGCGCCACGCAGGCCAGGCACGGACAAACAGCCTTCGAAGCCCTCTTCCAGGATCGGGCTCAGCGGTGTGATCAACGGGTTGATCAGGATCGTCTGCGGCACGGCTTCGGCATCCGGATAACGCTCGCTGTGCTCGAAACCGAAGATCACCAGTTGCAGGTCGACCCCGATCTGCGGAGCGGCCAGGCCAACGCCCCCCACGCTTTCCATGGTCTGGAACATGTCATCGATCAGCTGCCACAGCTCGGGGCTGTCGAACATTTCGACCGGCACTGGTGGGGCAATGCGCAGCAGGCGCTCATCGCCCATTTTCAGAATTTCACGAATCATGATCAGGTTTCGTCAATGGTCGGTTTCGGTTGTGAATGATCGCGGCCAAGCCCCGACACGTGGTGCTTTTCCTCATGGACGGGACCATGCTCGCCAGCCACTTTTTCGCCAGGGTCCTTGCCCTCTCGTGACATGTGCTCGATCACGGCATTCATCTCCGCGCCCAGCAGCAGCACCGCGGCGGAAATGTAGAAGTACAGCAACAGCACGATAATCGCACCGATACTGCCATACATGGCGTTGTAGTTGGCGAACTCCTTGACGTACAAACCGAAGCCCAGGGACGCGATGATCCATACCACCACCGCCAGCACCGAGCCTGGGGTGATGAAGCGGAATTCCTGTTTGACGTCGGGCATGACGTAGTAGATCAACGCCACCGCGACCATCAGCAGAATCACGATCACCGGCCAGCGCGCAATGGTCCAGAGGGTGACGATGAAGTACTCAAGGCCGACTTGCGCAGCGATCCAGCCCATCACCTGCGGTCCGAGCACCATCAGCGCTGCGGCGATCAGCAGCATGCCGGCAATGCCGACGGTGTAGATGATCGACAACGGAAAGCGCTTCCACAGCGGGCGCCCTTCAACCACGTCGTAGGCTGCGTTCATCGCGCTCATCATCAGCCGCACACCGGCGGAGGCGGTATACAGCGCAATCACGATACCCACTGACAGCAGCCCCCCCTTGGACTGCTGAAGCTGGTCGATCACCGGGTTGACCTGCTCCAGCGCCTGGGGCGGCAATACAAGTTCCGATTGCAGGCGCAGCCAGGAGAAGAAGTCGGGCAGATGCAGGAAGCCGATCAGGGCGATCAGAAACAGAATGAACGGAAACAGCGAAAAGAGCATTTGATAGGCCAGCGCCGAGGCATAGGTCGACATCTCGTCGGCGATGAACTCGGTGACCGTGCGCATCATCACACGGTGCAGGGGCAAGCCTCTCATGTCCGGGAAAATCATTAGCGTCTCCATTCGCCGCATACGGATTTGGGGTGAAGTCGTGGCGACTCAGGGGCTGTTTTCTTTCATCAAGGTAGCCCAGTTGGCGACTTTGAAACAAATTCGGCGTGCAAGTTCAGGCTGACACAAAAACGGCCATCTGAAGATGGCCGCGTCTTCTTTTCATTAAAGACATTTCAATGCAGGAAAGTCGTTACACAAGGTTGACCGGGGGCTTTTGCAGGGAGTTTCATTTATTTTCACCACGACATTTCATCGTTCAGTGCAGGTTGCGCTTTATGTTTGCGGGCCAACCCTTGAGAATGCGCAACACATTCAGGCCTTGGCGCTGAAGATCCAATCCCGTAGGAACGTTATGAAACTCGATAAAAAGCAGGCCATTGCCCGCAGAAACCAGGAACTCGGCGGTGCTGTGCTTGGCGTCAACAACTGCCACTTCACCGAATTGAACCGCAACCGCAATATCTGGTGGTTCGACATCCCGGTATCGCGTCTGGCCGTGGGTCAGTACGAGTGGATTCACCTGCTGATGCACACGCCGGACACCGACGAACTGCTGCACCTGAAAGTGCCGACCGTGTTCCTGCGCGAGAAGCTCGAAGGCCTGGTGGTGCGCAATGAAGGCAAGCGCAAGGCGGCATTGAGCCTGGAACTGAGCGCCGACAAGGACTCCTTCCTGCAGGACATGCGCCCGGCAGGCACCAACGTCAACTTCGCGCCGTTTCGTCAATAACCATCATTCCTGTAGGAGCGAGCCTGCTCGCGATGGACGTAAACGATAACGCGGGGTGCCTGGATGCCCGCGTTGTCTGTACCTTTTTCGCGAGCTTGCTCGCTCCTACAGAGGATCGGTGTTGCCAGACGATCAACAAAAAGCCCCGCATCGGCGGGGCTTTTTGTTGATTACGCGGTGGCTTTCTTCGCGTTGATCTTCTTCAGCTCTTCATCGCGCAATTCACGACGCAGGATCTTGCCAACGTTGGTGGTCGGCAGTGCATCGCGAAACTCCACGGAGCGCGGGACCTTGTAGCCGGTGACGTTGGCGCGCATGTGCTCCATCACCTGTTCCTTGGTCAGGGTCACGCCCGGCTTGGCAACGATGAAAATCTTGATCGCCTCGCCCGACTTTTCGTCCGGCACACCGATGGCCGCGCATTGCAGCACGCCCGGCAGAGTGGCCAGCACGTCTTCGAGCTCGTTCGGGTACACGTTGAAACCGGACACCAGGATCATGTCTTTCTTGCGATCGACAATGCGCATGAAGCCATCGGGCTGGATCAGCGCGATGTCGCCGGTCTTCAACCAGCCTTCGCTGTCGAGGATTTCATCCGTGGCTTCCTGGCGCTGCCAGTAGCCCTTCATGACCTGCGGCCCCTTCACGCACAGTTCGCCGATTTCGCCCAGCGGCTGCTCGACACCGGCATCATTGATGATTTTGCACAGGGTCGACGGTACCGGAATGCCAATGGTGCCGACCTGGATGTGCTGGATCGGGTTCACCGTCGCCACCGGGCTGGTTTCGGTCATACCGTAGCCTTCGCAGATGGCGCAACCGGTCACCGCTTTCCAGCGTTCGGCCGCGGCCAGTTGCAGGGCCATGCCCCCCGACAAGGTGACTTTCAGCGCGGAGAAGTCCAGCTTGCGGAAGCCTTCGTTGTTGCACAGGGCCACGAACAGCGTGTTCAGGCCAACGAAGCCGCTGAACTTCCACTTCGACAGTTCCTTGACCATCGCCGGCAGATCGCGCGGGTTGCTGATCAGGATGTTGTGGTTGCCCGCCAGCATCATCGCCATGCAGTGAAAGGTGAACGCATAGATGTGGTACAGCGGCAGCGGCGTGATCAGGATCTCGCAACCTTCATTGAGGTTGGAGCCCATCAGCGCCTTGCACTGCAGCATGTTCGCCACCAGGTTGCGGTGGGTCAGCATCGCGCCCTTGGCCACGCCGGTGGTGCCGCCGGTGTATTGCAGTACCGCGACGTCACCACTGGCCGGGTTGGCTTCCGCCACTGGCTGGCCCAGGCCTTTGCTCAGCACGTCGTTGAACTTGACGGCCTTGGGCAAGTGATAGGCCGGCACCATCTTCTTCACGTACTTGATGACGCTGTTGATCAGCAGACGCTTGAGTGGCGGCAGCAGGTCGGCGACTTCGGTGACGATCACGTGCTTGACGCCGGTTTTCGGCACCACGGTTTCCGCCAGGTGCGCCATGTTGGCCAGGCAGACCAGGGCCTTGGCACCGGAGTCGTTGAATTGGTGTTCCATTTCCCGCGCAGTGTAGAGCGGGTTGGTGTTGACCACGATCAGCCCGGCGCGGATTGCACCGAAGACGGCTACCGGGTACTGCAACACGTTGGGCAGTTGCACGGCGATTCGATCGCCGGGTTGCAAATCGGTATGCTGTTGCAGGTAAGCGGCAAACGCACCGGACAATTCGTACAGTTCACCGTAGGTGAGTGTCTTGCCCAGGTTGCTGAATGCCGGCTTGTTGGCGAAGCGTTGGCAGGATTGCTTCAACACTGCCTGAATATTCGGATACTCGTCGGGATTGATGTCGGCAGCAATCCCAGCTGGGTACTTATCCTTCCAAAAGTCTTCGATCATGGAAGCCCACTCCTCAGCAACGCGAATTCAGCACCGCATTTGATGCGATTATTATTGGTGTTTGGTCATTGGTGAATCTGGCTGATAGAAGGCCGAGAAGTCACAAAGCGCGCCGAGAGTAGCAGCTTTGCCAAGGGTCGACTAGAGCCAAAAGCGGCCTCTACGGTCACATTTGTGACTCAAGACTAGCGATTGGTCATTTTAGAGCAAAAATTCTATACGCCTCTGAAAGCCACGAAATCCGGGGCTTTCGCTTAAACCTGTGGGAGCGAGCTTGCTCGCGAAAAACGTCCGGGCAACGCGATCATTCAGACAGGGCGCGTTATCTTGACGTCCATCGCGAGCGCGCTCGCTCCTACAGGGATCGGCCATTCACCGATCAGGCGATATCACGCAACTCCCGCCGCAGGATCTTGCCCACCGGCGTCATCGGCAGGGACTCCCGCAGCACGATGTGCTTGGGTACCTTGTACGCCGTGAAGTTCTCCTTGCAGTAAGCCTTCAGCTCTTCAAGGCTGACGCCCGCTTCACGGGCCACCACGAACAGCTTCACCGCCTCCCCCGACCGCTCGTCGGGCACACCGATGACCGCACAGTTGGCGACGTTCGGGTGAGCCATCACGACGTCTTCGATTTCGTTCGGGTACACGTTGAAGCCCGAGACAATGATCATGTCCTTCTTGCGGTCAACGATGCGTACGAAGCCATCCGGGTCGATCACCGCAATGTCACCGGACTTGAACCAGCCCTCGGCATCCAGCACCTCGGCCGTGGCATCAGGTTTCTGCCAGTAGCCCTTCATGATTTGCGGGCCCTTGATGCACAACTCGCCGCGTTCGCCCAACGGTTGTTCGACACCGTCATCATTGATGACTTTCAGCGTGGTGCCTGGCACCGGCAGGCCGACCGTGCCAATCCGCGACTGGTCGCCATAGGGGTTGGTGCAAGCCACCGGCGAAGTTTCGGTCAGGCCGTAACCTTCGGTGATGCGGCAACCGGTCAGTTGTTCCCAACGCTCGGCGGTGGCCTTGACCAGCGCAGTGCCGCCGGAGTTGGTGAGCTTGAGGCTGGAGAAGTCCAGGGTCTTGAAGTCCGGATGATCCATCAGCGCAACGAACAATGTGTTCAGCCCCAGCAAGGCCGAGAACCGCCAGTTCTTCAGTTCCTTGATGAAGCCGGCGATGTCCCGCGGATTGGTGATCAGCACGTTGTGGTTGCCCGTCACCATCATGCACATGCAGTTCGCTGTGAAGGCATAGATGTGGTACAGCGGCAGCGGCGCGATCATCACCTCCTGGCCTTCGCGCAGCAGCGGTTGCCCGTCGCTGGCCGACTGGCTGAGGCAGGCCCGTGCCTGCTGCATGTTCGCCACCAGGTTGCCGTGGGTCAGCATCGCGCCCTTGGCCAGGCCCGTGGTGCCGCCGGTGTATTGCAGCACGGCGATGTCGTCGAGGCCGACCTTCAACGGCTTGATGCCCAGGCCACGGCCCATGCGCAGCGCACTCTTGAAGGAAACGGCCTGGGGCAAGGAATATTCCGGGACCATCTTCTTGACCTTGCTCACCACCGTGTTGACCAGCCACCCCTTGGCGGCGGGCATCAGGTCGCCCATCTTCGCTTCGATCAGGTACTGGATATCGGTGTCGGGGAGTACTTCCTGGACTTTCTGGCCGAACATGTTCAGGTAAACCAGCGCCCGGGCACCGGAGTCCTTGAACTGATGGCGCATTTCCCGCGCGGTATACAGCGGATTGGTGTTGACCACAATCAACCCGGCGCGCAAGGCACCGAACACGGCGATCGGGTAATGCAGGACGTTGGGCATCTGCACCGCGATGCGGTCCCCCGCCACCAGGTCGGTGTGGGCTTGCAGATAACCGGCGAAGGCCGCGCTTTGGCGCTCCAGCTCGGCGTAGGTCAGGGTCACGCCCATGTTGCTGAACGCCGGGCGGTCAGCAAACTTCTTGCAGGAACGCTCGAACACCTCGATCACTGACTTGTAGGCTCCCAGATCAATATCCAGGGGGACACCGGCCGGGCGTTTGTCATTCCAGAAATCAGGTTGCATTGTTCTTGTCCTCTTTGACCTGAATCTATCCGGGGCCACTTTTCTGTCATTTTTCAAAAAAAATGCAAAAAGCGGAGCTTCACGGACACTAGCAGTTATGACGTAGCAGGCAAATATGCCCACGGCCGTCATTGACCGTATGAATCTTCTTGCCGTGGCGTAGGCTGATCAGACGCCCGGCCAAGGATGCGCTATAAACTGCAACGAGCTGTTTGCGACCAGGCAGCCTCATGCAAAGGAACCGCCATGATCCATGACACTTTCTGGCTGACCACGAGCGACCACAGCCGCCTCTTCGTCAACCAGTGGCTTCCCGACGGCAGCCTCAAGGCAATGATTTTGCTGGCCCACGGCATGGCCGAACACAGCGGTCGTTACGGCCCCCTTGCGCAAAAGCTCTGTGACCAGGGCTATGGCGTGTGCGCGCCGGACCTGCGTGGACATGGCAAAACTGCCGAAAACGGGACACTCGGGCATTTCGCCGATGACGATGGCTGGTGCAAGGTCGTGAGCGACCTGGCCAGCCTCAACCAGCACATCGGCCAGCAGCACCCTGGCGTCCCGATCGTGCTGCTCGGTCACAGCATGGGCAGTTACATCGCCCAGGCCTATCTGCTGCACCACAGTGCCAGCCTGCACGGGGCAATCCTCAGCGGCTCGAACTTCCAGCCTGTGGCGCTTTATCGCGCGGCACGGCAAATCGCCCGTCTCGAACGCCTGCGCCAGGGCCGCACAGGACGAAGCGCATTGATCGAATGGCTGTCGTTCGGCTCGTTCAACAACAAATTCAAACCGGCACGCACACCGTTCGACTGGCTCAGCCGTGATCCGGCGCAGGTCGATCTGTACGTCAACGACCCGCTCTGCGGTTTCCGTTGCACCAATCAACTGTGGATCGACTTGCTCGGCGGCTTGCAGCAAATCAGCAAAGCGTCCAATCTCGCGCAGATCGACCCGGGCCTGCCGCTGCTGGTGATTGGCGGCGAATGTGATCCGGTGAGCGAAGGCAAACGTCTCAAGGATCTGGCCGACGCGCTGCGGGCGGCCGGCAGCCAGCACCTGCAACTGACCGTTTACCCACAGGCGCGGCACGAACTGTTCAACGAGAGCAACCGCGATGAAATCATCGCCGATGTGCTGAACTGGATCGCACAGGCCTTGAGCGCTTCTCGGCCGCACCGGTCCGAATAGATTTTTTTTGTGAATTTTTTAATTCGTCACAGGAATTGAGACAGATGACCCAGGTTACCAACACCCCTTACGAAGCCCTCGAAGTCGGCCAGACCGCCAGTTTCAGCAAGACGGTCGAAGAGCGCGACATCCAGCTGTTCGCTGCGATGTCCGGCGACCACAACCCGGTACACCTGGATGCCGAATACGCCGCCAGCACCATGTTCAAGGAGCGCATCGCCCACGGCATGTTCAGCGGCGCGTTGATCAGCGCGGCGGTCGCCTGCGAGTTGCCTGGCCCGGGAACCATCTACATCGGCCAGCAAATGAGCTTTCAGAAGCCGGTGAAGATCGGCGACACCCTGACCGTGCGCCTGGAAATCCTGGAAAAACTGCCGAAGTTTCGCGTGCGCATCGCCACTCGCGTGTTCAACCAGCGCGATGAACTGGTGGTGGATGGCGAGGCGGAAATCCTCGCGCCACGCAAGCAACAGAGTGTGACGTTGACGGAGCTGCCGGCGATCAGCATTGGCTGATTGACGGGGCAAAAACTGTGGGAGCGAGCTTGCTCGCGATGAGGGCCTGACATTCAACATTGATGTTGACTGATCTGGCGCTATCGCGAGCAAGCTCGCTCCCACAGTTGTTTCAACCAGTCGTTACGAACGTGCACGCGCCTGGTTACGCAGGGCCTTGACCTGATCGTGGTTACGCTGCACGCCGTGGTACTGACGCTCAACCAGGTCGCGAATGCCCACCAGGTTGTGCTTGTTGATTTTCTCCATGGCGTCGCGGTAAGCCTTCAACGCATGGTCTTCACCGCGCTCGGCTTCATTGAGCACGGCCTCCTCGCCCTTGCCGGTGAACATCGACTTCACGTCGACCCAGCGACGGTGCAAGTCGCCGCTGACACTGGTGGAAGTTTCCGGATCGCCACCCAGTGAACGCACGGCAGACTGCAACTCCGCAGCGGCCGTACCACAATCGCTCGCACGATTGATGAACAGGGTTTTGAGTTCAGGGTGCTTGATGTCTTCAGCGCATGTCTTGAACCCGGCCTGACCGTCCTTGCTGGTTTCAATCAGGTCGTTGAGTACAGAAATCGCTTCTTTTTTGATGTCGGTCATTTTTCAACTCCTTACGACAGATGAACGGTGTAAGGAATGTTGCACTCTGCGTGCCAGCTCGGAATCGTCTAACTATTCTTTACTTTTCAAATAGTTATCCATTATCAAAAAATCTGTATCCGTTTTATTTGCATGATCTGTCATTTGGCCTGCATGCAGAATGCCTGTATTTTCCAGACTGACTGAATCAAGACGACTGATCGATGAACCCTGAAAAGCTCGAACTGCTGATCACCCGTGAAATGCCCTTCGGCAAATACAAGGGTCGAATCATTGCCGACCTGCCCGGCCCTTACCTGAACTGGTTCGCCCGGGAGGGTTTCCCCCATGGCGAGTTGGGCGGCCTGCTGGCCCTGATGCAGGAGATCGATCACAACGGTTTGTCGGACTTGCTCGAACCGCTGCGCGCCAAACACGGCAAGCCGGCCCCGCGCCATTGAATCACCTACCGAGTACCCCATGCCCGACAACACCCGCCGCGCCCGTGATGAAGCCTTCTGGCGAACCTTTGCCGACCGCTACGATGTCGAACCCGGCCCGCTCAACCTGGAGAACGGTTACTTCGCACGCATGTCGCGCACGGTGGTCGAGGAATATCAGCGCAACATCGAACTGATCAACCGCAGCAATTCGGTGTACGTGCGCCAGCGTTTCGAACAGGGCGACAGCCTGAAGATCCGCGCGCAACTGGCCAGGTTGATTGGCGTACCCGCCGACAGCATCGCCCTGACCCGTAACGCCTCGGAAGGTTTGCAGTCGCTGATCCGCAACTACAACCGGCTGCAGCCCGGCGACCAGGTACTGGTTTGCGATCTGGAATACGACACGGTCAAAGGCGCCATGCGTTGGCTGGCGCGTAATCGCGGTGTCGAAGTGATCGAGATCGAACACGCACACCCGGCAACCTTCGACAGCTTGCTCAATACCTATCGGGAAGCCTTCGCGCGCTATCCGCGGCTGAAGCTGATGGCCCTGACCCACGTCACCCATCGCACGGGCCTGGTGATGCCGGTGCAGGCGATTGCAGCCGCTGCAAAGGAACAGGGCATCGACGTCATCCTCGACGGCGCCCATGCCCTCGGCCAGTTTGAATTCGACCTGACCGAGCTCGGTATCGCCTTCGCCGGCTTCAATCTGCACAAGTGGATCGGCGCACCGTTGACGCTCGGCTTTATCTACATCGCACCCGAACGCCTGGCCGACATCGACCCGGACATGGGCGAGATGCATTTTCCGCCCACTGACATTCGCGCCCGTACCTCGTACAGCACCCCCAACATCCCGGCGCTGATGACCCTGCCGCTGGTGCTCGAAGAACATTGGGCGATGGGCGGTGCCGCGGCCAAGGGCGCGCGGCTCAATTATCTGCGCAACCGCTGGGTCGCTGCGGCGCGGCAGTTGCCGGGCGTCGAAGTCCTGACCCCGGATGACCCACGCCTGTATTGCGGCATCACCTCGATGCGCTTTACCCGGCATGCCGACCAGCAAACCATGGTCGAGCGCCTGCTCAATGAATACAACCTGTTCACCGTGACCCGCAGTGGCGCGGCATGCGGTCCGTGCATCCGCATTACACCAGGGCTTACCACCACCGCGGCCGACATGGATGTGCTGGTCAGGGCGCTGACCGAGCTGGGCTGACCTCAGACGGTGTACTTGTCAAAGTCCTCGGGCTTGATCTGTGTCGACACGGCGAACGTGTCGATGCCGATGGTCATCTGCCCGAAGTAGCCGTCTTCAGCCGAATCCCGCCCCAGGGTGTGCACACTCAAGGTCGATTTTTCACCGCCCATGGTTGAATAAAAATAGTCCTGAGCGTTGGTCAGTGCCGGCACGGTTCGGCCGCTGTACGGTCGGCTACCGAGCACCGAACGAGAGGCCACCTCAGGCAGGTAAAGCTGCCCGACCCAGGCGACATGCCGTTCTTGCAGATAGTTGTTGCCGGCCGTGATGCGCACGGCGACGTGAATGTGCAATGCGCGACCGGCGTAAAAACCCGGATAGATCGTGGTGAAGCGCACGATGCCCGACTTGTCGGTGAACTGCCCGCCGCGCAGATAGGTATCGTCATCGGTGCGCGGGACGGCGCCGATATCACCGGTATCGACCTCGACGTCCGGGTTGATCTTGCTCCAGCCCGAATAGGCACCGCGGGCATTGCAGTGCCAGATATCCACCAGCGCATCGGGGACCGGCTCGCCGGTCATGGCATCGACAATGGTCAGCCGCAGCACCAACGGAACGCCTTCGGCGCCTTCGCTGATGTTTCTGCGGATCAGTTTGGGGTTGCGGAAATACGGGCCGGCAATCTGTTCGGGAGACAGCAGGTAGACCGGTGCCGGGGGTGCAGCTGAGGTGGTAGCGTCCATGACGTTCTCTCTTCCATAAGATGAACGCAGGCTAGCACCGGTCGATTTTCGTTATGCGGTAACTATGTATCGCATGATGTCCTTGTCCCTGAGGGAGTGAACTTGCTCTAGATGGCGTCGTGTCAGTCAACATCCATGCAATCTGTCACACCGCTATCGCGAGCAAGCTCGCTCCCACAGGGGTACGACAACTTTCTTCAGGCAAAAAAAAACGGTGCACCGACCAAGCGCACCGTAAAGCCGTAGAACACACAACGAGGTGTAGGGTGAAGCGATCAGTCCAGCAGCGCCAAAGCCTCGGCGGTGCATTCCTGAATGCGGGCCCAGTCGCCGTTCTTGATCCACTCCGGATCAAGCATCCAGCTACCGCCCACGCACATGACGTTTTTCAATGCCATGTAGCTCTTGATATTGGCAGGTCCCACGCCGCCGGTCGGGCAGAATTTCACTTCGCCGAACGGGCCGCCCAGAGCCTTGATGGCCGCGACGCCGCCGCTGACTTCGGCCGGGAATAGCTTGAAGCGGCGATAACCCAGGCCGTAGCCTTCCATGATGCCCGAGGCATTGCTGATGCCTGGCAACAGTGGAATCGGGCTGGCGACGCTGGCTTCCAGCAGGTCGCGGGTGATACCCGGCGTGACGATGAATTGCGAGCCGGCCGCTTCCGCCGCCGCCAGCATGTGGCGATCCAGCACGGTGCCGGCACCGGTCACCAGCTCCGGACGCTGCTCACGCAGAATCTGGATGGCCTTGAGGCCGAATTGCGAACGCAGGGTCACTTCCAGGGCCGTCAGGCCACCGGCCGCGAGGGCGTCGGCCAACGGCAGAACGTCCTGCTCGCGGGCAATGGTGATCACCGGCAGAATCCGCGCTTTCGCGCAAATACTGTCGATCAGGGCAACTTTGTCCGCCATGGAAACGGTCGGGGATGGGTTTGTCATAGCGGCTGTTCCTTGGCTCATGGGCACCAGTAAATCTCTAACGTGGGTTGCAGAAACGCGCGCACCGGCATTTCGGCGACATCGTCACCGGCCAGCGCGAAACTCAGGGTGGTCAGCTTGGACTGACCGGAGATCGACAGAATTTTATGTTTGGCCGAAGCCAGCAGCGCGCGGCTCATGGTCAGGCGCTGATGCGGCACGGTCGGCGCCAGCATCGGCCAGCAGCGACGAACGCCATCGACCTGTAATGCCTCGGCAAGGTTCGGGCTGTTGGGGAACAGCGATGCGGTGTGGCCGTCATCGCCCATGCCGAGGATCAGCACGTCGATCACCGGCAACTCCGACAGCAAGCGGTCGGCCTGCTCGGCTGCCTGTTCCAGGTTGGCACTGGCGCTGTACAGGCTCAGGAACTGCGCCTTGGCCGCTTGGCCTTGCAGCAGGTAACGCTTGATCAGACCGGCGTTGCTGTCGGCGTGTTCGACCGGCACCCAGCGCTCGTCGGCCAGGCTGATCACCACGTTCGACCAGTCCAGCGTCTGCTTGGCCAGGTGCTGGAAAAACGCCACCGGGCTGCGGCCACCGGAAACCACCAGGGTCGCAGTGCCCTGGGCGTCGATCGCGTCGCTCAGTTGTTTCGCCACGTTCAGTGCCAGGCTTTCAGCCAGCAGCACCGGGCTCTTGTATGCATGGGCGCTGACGCCCTGCGGCAGTTTCAAATCAGATATCGCCATACCACGACCTCCCGTCCCGCGTGATCAGAGCAATGGAGCTCATCGGTCCCCAGGACCCGGCCGCGTACGGCTTGGGCGCATCACCGGATTTTTTCCACCCGGCGATCAACTGGTCACACCACTTCCACGCGGCTTCGATTTCATCTTTACGGACAAACAGGTTCTGATTGCCACGCATCACTTCCAGCAACAACCGCTCGTAGGCATCGGGAATCCGTGCGCTGCTCCAGGTGTCGGAAAAATTCAGCTGCAACGGACCGCTGCGCAGCTGCATGCCCTTGTCCAGGCCTTGATCTTTGGTCATGACACGCAAGGAAATGCCTTCGTCCGGTTGCAGGCGGATAATCAGCTTGTTGCTGATTTGCAGGCGCTGCTCGGGAGCGAAGATGTAGTGCGACGGTTCCTTGAAGTGGATGACGATCTGCGACAGCTTCTGCGGCATGCGCTTGCCGGTACGCAGGTAAAACGGCACGCCGGCCCAGCGCCAGTTGCGGATGTCGGCACGCAGGGCGACGAAGGTTTCGGTGTCGCTCTGGGTGTTGGAATTGGGCTCTTCCAGGTACCCCGGTACTGCCTTGCCTTCGCTGTAGCCGGCGATGTACTGGCCGCGCACCACTTGAGTGGTCAGGCCTTCCGGGCTGATCGGCGCCAGGGCCTTGAGCACTTTGACCTTCTCGTCGCGGATGCTGTCGGCGGACAGGTCGGCCGGCGGGTCCATGGCGATCAGGCAGAGCAGTTGCAGCAGGTGGTTCTGGATCATGTCCCGCAGCTGGCCGGCCTTGTCGAAGTAACCCCAGCGGCCTTCGATACCGACCTTCTCGGCCACGGTGATTTCCACGTGGGAAATGTAATTCTGGTTCCACTGGGTTTCGAACAGGCTGTTGGCGAAACGCAGGGCGATCAGGTTCTGGACGGTCTCTTTACCCAGATAGTGGTCGATGCGGTAGGTGCGGTTCTCCGGGAAGAACTGCGCCACGGCATCGTTGACCTTACGCGAGGATTCCAGATCCGAACCGATGGGTTTTTCCAGCACCACACGGGTGTTTTGCGCCAGGCCGACCTTGGCCAGGTTCTCGCAAATCGCGCCATACACGGCGGCAGGAGTCGCAAAGTAGGCGATGACCCGCTGCGAACTGCCGGCGGATTCGGCCAGGGCCACATAATCATCGGGGTTGAGGAAGTCGACGTGCAGGTAGTTCAGGCGCGCCAGAAAACGCTCGACCACGGCTTCGTCCAGCTCTTTGGCACCGACATAGCGGCGCAGCTCGGAGGTGATGAACGCCAGGTGCTCCTGCTCGCTGCCCGGCTCACGGGCCAGCGCGATAATACGCGTGTCCTCGTGCAGCAGGCCGGCGCCGTCGAGTTGATAGAGGGCAGGAAACAGCTTGCGCAAGGCCAGGTCGCCAAGGGCGCCGAACAAGGCAAAGGTGCACGGTTCAACCGTAATCGAGAGCATGATGTTTGTTCTTTTATCAAGTTAAGCTACAAATACCTTTTTTCAAGGCATCACTCAAGGGAAAATGTAGTAATAACCACAACATTTTCGCAAAATACAGATTCCGAGTGGTGGTCGGTCGGAGCCATCAGTAGGATAGGCCACCGTTACGGGCCTCACCAAAGGCCCTTTTTGCATTAGCCGCGCGCTTGTTGGCGCAGGTGTAAAGGATACTTATATGGACCGCGTGCGAAATTTACTGGAGCAAATCCAGAATCGCCTTGAAGAGCTGAACAAGGCCGAACGCAAAGTCGCCGAGGTGATCCTGCTCAACCCGCAGCAGGCCACCCGCTTCAGCATCGCCGCCCTCGCCCAGGCCGCCTCGGTCAGCGAGCCGACGGTCAACCGTTTCTGCCGTTCGTTCGGTGTCAGCGGCTACCCCGAGCTCAAACTGCAACTGGCCCAGAGCCTGGCCAGTGGCGCCGCCTATGTCAGCCGTGCGGTGGAGGCCGATGACAATCCGGAGGCCTACACCCAGAAGATCTTCGGCAGCGCCATCGCCTCACTGGACAGCGCCTGCCAGGCACTGGACCCGAACCTGATCAGTCGCGCCGTCGACCTGCTGATCCAGGCCCGGCAGATCCACTTCTTCGGCCTCGGCGCCTCGGCCCCGGTGGCACTGGATGCGCAGCACAAGTTCTTCCGCTTCAACCTCGCCGTCACGGCCCATGCGGATGTGCTGATGCAGCGCATGATTGCCTCGGTGGCCCATACCGGCGAATTGTTCGTGATCATTTCCTACACCGGTCGCACCCGCGAACTGGTGGAAGTGGCGCGCATCGCCCGGGAAAACGGCGCCTCGGTGCTTGGCCTGACCGCCGAGAACTCGCCACTGGCCAAGGCCAGCACCCTGAGCCTGAACATCCCGCTGCCGGAAGACACCGACATCTACATGCCGATGACGTCGCGGATCATCCAGCTGACCGTGCTGGACGTACTCGCCACCGGCATGACCTTGCGCCGTGGCGTGGACTTCCAGCCGCATTTGCGCAAGATCAAGGAAAGCCTGAATGCCAGCCGGTATCCGGTTGGAGATGAGTTCAACTGATCCAACATTTGCGCTGATCGTCCTGACCTCATCGTCGGAACGCCGCCCGGAGCAAGCTCGCTCCCACAGGGGATTGGTGTTGAACACAAAAACTGTGTTCACCGAAGATCCAGTGTGGGAGCGAGCTTGCTCGCGATGGCGGCAGACGCAGCACCGCAAATCCAGAGCTAAGCCCCCACCCGCGCCTGCAAACTCAAATGCGCCCGCTCCCCGGGTGCAAGGCACAGGCTGTCGGTGCCGCCGCTAGCGGCCTCTACGCAAACGAATTCGGATATCTCGTTCCAGGTCACGCCGAGCAACGGGCGTGAACCGGGATGCCACACCACCGTGTCTGCCGTATCCCCGGTATCAATGCACAACGCCCGCTGCCAGGCATGGTCGTTCAACTGCAATTCGCCGTCGTGCTGGAACACCCGCTGACACCCGCCATCAACGCGTAACTCGCCTTCCTGCTGACAAACCTGTCGGCTCAACTGATCGTAACCCTGCGCGCCTTCGAGCCCAGACAGCGCTATCTCACTGACATCGCCAATACGCCAGTAAGCGTGCAAAGCCTGGCTCAACTGGCACGGCATGTCGTCCTGATGCTCGGTGCTCAGGCGCAACTCCATGCGTTCACCCAGGTGTGCGTGCAGGTCCACCTGCCAGTCGCACAACTTCAGTTGCCAGTGCAATCGCACGCCATCGTCGTCACTGTTGCTGTCCAGCAGCTTCCAGTCGAGCAACCGCGCCCAGCCATGGGACGGCCAGGCATTTTCGCTCGGATGCCGGCCATACCACGGCCAACACACCGGCACACCGCCGCGAATGGCGCCGACCTGCGGCCACTTTGCCGCACACCACAGCCAGGGTTTCTGGCCCTTGGGCTGGAAGTGCAACAACTGCGCGCCCTGACGACTGAACACCGCCTGACACAGCGGATGATCGATCACCAGCACATCGCGCGTCTGATAGCGCTCCCACGCGAACACCGGACGTTCGCGCAAGGATTTGAAGAAGCGTTGTAGCGGATGCTCAAGCATGTGCCACGGTCCTGAAAAACATGGGTGTACTCATACTGTCGTGACCAGTGAACCACTGTGGCGAGGGGGCTTGCCCCCGCTGGAGCGCGAAGCGCTCCCAATACTGTCGCAACGAATTATCTGAAAGAACCAGTTGGCTGTTTTTGGGGCCGCTTCGCAACCCAACGGGGGCAAGCCCCCTCGCCACAGTTGCGCTCGACACAACATGTCTTGTTAGCCCTCACAAAAAAAAGCGGACAGCCATGGCTGTCCGCAAATATGCGCACATGGAGAGAAGCTTATCGCAGACGCGTTAGAACACCGACTGAATTTTCAGGCCGGCCACCAGCGCGTTGTCGACTTCATCCACACCACCCGGATGAGTGACGTATTGCAGGTTGGGACGCACGGTCAGCCAGTTGGTCACGTGGAAGCCGTAGTTGATCTCGTAGTTGTATTCGGTTTCACGAATGGGCGAGAACAGCGGATTGTCGTATTCCGAAACACCGTTGGCCGCGTTGGTCAGCTCAGCGTTTTTCTTCACGTCATCGTTGACGTGAATACGGGCGAAACCGATGCCCACGTCATCCTTCGGACGCGCGTCGAACGGGCCCTTGTACACGAACATCAGCGACTGGTAGTTGTCGATGAAGTTGGTGTCTTTGTCGTGGAACGTTGCGTTGGCCGCGATGTTCAGACCACGGGAAGCATCGCCATTGTGGCTGGTCAGTTGCTGCTGCGCGACGAACCAGTAGCCGTGCTTGCTATCGTGGACGCGATAAGGGTTGCCGGTGGTCGCTGCGTTCTGGCCGTTGTCGTCCTTGAGAACGTCGTCGGCATCAGAGGTACTTTTGTAGTAACCGACACGGTATTCGCCCGGCAGGTTGTTGACCTTCGGCGACCAGACCAGCTCGACCGGCAGGACGGTGCCATTGGTGCCACTGCCGCTGAGCTTGAAGCCGTTACCGTGCTCCAGTTGCGACGTGTTCTGGTTGTACGCGCCAATCTGGGCGTAGAGCTCGTCATTGATGTTGTACTTCACACGGATCGCCGCCTGGCTGACCGGCCAGTTGTACCAGATGTTGGTGGCCCAGTTACCCACCTGGGATCCGCAGAACGCCAGGTTCTGGAACTCGCACGGGAAGGTGTTGAAGTCTTCACCTTCACCGAAGTAACCGGCCTTGACGTCCAGCTTGTTGTCGAGGAACTGGTGCTGAATCCACAACTGGGTCAGACGGACCATGTGGCCGCGACCATAGACTTCCTGGGAGGAACTCAAGGTGCCGGCACGCGGATCGCCGATACGGTCGTTGGAGATGTTCTCACCGTTACGGTTGGTGAGCTGGATCTTGGCCTGGGTGTTATCCCAGCCAAACAGCTTCTCCAGGTCCAGCGCCGCGCCCAGGCCAAACTGGTCGGCGTAGCGCGCGGTCTTGTCATCGTTGAAGCCGCCATGGAGGTTGCCGCCGACTTCACCGACGTAGTCCATCTTGATGTCGATGCCTTGCTCGATCAGCTTGGTACGCTCGCCACCCCAGTCGCCCGTCATCCACCTGGAGTCGGAGCTGAACGCTTCATCGGCCATCGCATTGCCGGCCAGAACCAGTGCTGCCGCTGCTGAAACCTGGCAGATCAACCGGGCCTTGTTCTTCATCTTCATCCCTACTTCCTCGTTTTATTGTTATTAACTTTTCTTTTTTTAACGCGGTTACATCCGGTGCAACGCGCGACAGGCCGCGCATTGCGAATCCCCCCCTGTAGGAGCGAGCTTGCTCGCGAGAAACTTGAGAACACCGCGGGGTGTCAGGTTTCCAGTGTCATCGTTGACGTCCATCGCGAGCAGGCTCGCTCCTACAGATTTGCATTTCAGCGACCTTTGAATTGCGCCACGTTGTCAGCATGCGCCTCGGCTTTCGGCACGCCGGCAACCCCCAAACGCTCCCCGGTCTTGGCATCGAACAACAGCACTTTCGCCGGATCGAATTGCAGGGTCAGGGTCTCGCCCACCGCCGGCGCCACGTCCGGCGCCAGGCGGCAGCAGACCTTGGTGTCGTTGAGATTGACGAAGACCAGGGTGTCGGGCCCGGTCGGTTCGGTGACCTGGACTTCGGCACGAATGGTCGGCAACCCGTTTGCTTCGCCGTTGGCCAGGATGATCTGCTCAGGGCGGATGCCGAGGATCACTTCGCGGTCTTCAAGACCGGCGTCCTGCATGCCCAGCGGCAATTCGCAACGGGCCTGACCGCTGTCGAGCAGCGCCAGCAGACGACCGTCCTTGCGTTGCAAGCGCAGCGGGATGAAGTTCATCGGCGGCGAACCGATG
The DNA here is from genome assembly GCF_058794995.1 of Pseudomonas sp. GW823-FHT06E10. Taxonomy (NCBI): domain Bacteria; kingdom Pseudomonadati; phylum Pseudomonadota; class Gammaproteobacteria; order Pseudomonadales; family Pseudomonadaceae; genus Pseudomonas; species Pseudomonas sp. GW823-FHT06E10. Next base: position 169,628 of record NZ_JBXAHJ010000002.1, read on the forward strand.
AAGCTCGCCACGAACAGGTTGGCCGGGTTGTTGTAGATGTCCTTCGGCGTACCGAACTGCTGGATGATCCCGTCCTTCATCACCGCCACTTTGTCGCCCAGGGTCATGGCTTCGATCTGGTCGTGGGTCACGTAGACCGTGGTGGTTTTCAGGCGCTGGTGCATCAGTTTCATTTCGGTGCGCATCTCGACCCGCAGCTTGGCGTCGAGGTTGGACAGCGGTTCGTCGAACAGATAAATCTTCGGCCGCCGCGCCAGGGCACGGCCCATCGCCACGCGCTGTTGCTGGCCGCCGGAGAGCTGGCCGGGCTTGCGGCTGAGCAGGTGTTCGATCTGCAACAGCTTGGAAACCCGAGCGACTTCTTCGTCGATTTCGGCAGTCGGCATTTTGCGGATTTTCAAGCCGAAGGCGATGTTGTCGCGCACACTCATGGTCGGGTACAGCGCGTAGGACTGGAACACCATGGCGATGTCGCGATCCTTGGGGCTCATGCCGCTGATATCGGCGTCGTCCACCAGGATCGCGCCACCGCTGATGGTTTCAAGGCCCGCGATGCAGTTCATCAAGGTCGACTTGCCGCAGCCCGACGGGCCGACCAGGATCAGGAACTCACCGTCATCGATTTTCAGTTCGATGTTCTTCAGGGTGTCCGGCAAACCGGGGCCGTAGGTCTTGTTGACGTTGCGTAATTCGAGAGTTGCCATGTTCTACCCCTTGACCGCGCCGGACGTCAGCCCGCGCAGGAAATACTTGCCAGCGAATATGTAGACCAGCAGTGTCGGCAGCCCGGCGATCATCGCGGCGGCCATATCAACGTTGTATTCCTTGGCCCCGGTGCTGGTGTTGACCAGGTTGTTCAGGGCCACGGTAATTGGCTGGGCGTCGCCACTGGCGAACACCACGCCGAACAGGAAGTCGTTCCAGATCTGGGTGAACTGCCAGATCAGGCAGACCATCACGATCGGGATCGACATCGGCAGCAGGATCTTCAGGAAGATCGTGAAGAAGCCCGCGCCATCGAGCCGTGCGGCCTTGACCAGCGCATCCGGAATGCTCACGTAGTAGTTGCGGAAGAACAGCGTGGTGAACGCCAGGCCGTAGACCACGTGCACCAGCACCAGGCCGGTGGTGGTGTTGGCCAGGCCGAACTTGCCGAGGGTGAACGAGGCTGGCAGCAGCACGGTCTGGAACGGCAGGAAGCAGCCGAACAGCAACAGGCCGAAGAACAGTTGCGAACCACGGAAGCGCCACATCGACAGCACATAGCCGTTCATCGCACCAATGAAGGTCGAGATCAGCACCGCCGGCACGGTGATCTTCACCGAGTTCCAGAAGTAGCCGCCGACCACGTCCCAGGCCTTGATCCAGCCAATGCCGTCGATCACGGTCGGCCAGCTCAGCAGGTTGCCGGTACGGATGTCTTCCGGGGATTTGAAGCTGGTCAGCAGCATTACCACCAACGGGATCAAGTACACCGCTGCCGCCAGCAACAGAGTTGCGTAGATCGCGATGCGGCTGAAACTGATACCCGATTTTCCGAGTTGATTAGTCATGGCGTTTGCCTCGCAGCTCGGAGTACAGGTACGGCACGAGGATGGTCAGCACGGCGCCGAGCATCAACATGGCGCTGGCCGAACCGATGCCCATCTGGCCACGGCTGAAGGTGAAGGAATACATGAACATCGCCGGCAGGTCGGAGGAGTAACCAGGACCACCCGCGGTCATCGCCGCGACCAGGTCGAAGCTCTTGATCGCGATGTGCGCCAGGATCATGAAGGCACTGAAGAACACCGGGCGCAGGCTCGGCAGGACGATCTTCAGGTAGATGGTCGGCAAGCTCGCGCCATCGACTTGCGCAGCGCGGATGATCGATTGATCGACACCGCGCAGGCCGGCGAGGAACATCGCCATGACAAACCCGGAGGCTTGCCACACGGCGGCGATCACCAGGCAGTAGACCACGCGATCCTGATCCACCAGCCAGTCGAGACGGAAGCCTTCCCAGCCCCAGTCGCGCAGCATCTTGTCCAGGCCCAGGCCTGGGTTGAGCAGCCATTTCCACGCGGTACCGGTGACGATCATCGACAGCGCCATCGGGTACAGGTAGACGGTGCGGATGAAGCCTTCCTTGCGAATGCGCTGGTCCAGCAGCACCGCGAGGAACACGCCCAGCACCAGGCTGATGCCGATGAACATGCCGCCGAACAGTGCGAGGTTCTTGCTCGCGACCCACCAGCGGTCGTTGTCCATCAGGCGCATGTATTGCTGCAGGCCGACCCACTTGTAGCTCGGCATGAAGCTGGAGTTGGTGAAGGACAGTATGAATGTCCAGATGATGTAACCGTAGAAGCCAACCAACACGATCAGCATGCTCGGCGCGAGTACCAACTTGGGTAACCAGCGTTGCAGCGCATCGAACGGTGAGGCTTTGCTGAAAACCGCCACAGAGCTCATCGGGATAATCCAGGTGGAGAAGTGAAATCCGGACAGAGTTCCCCCCTGTAGGAGCGAGCCTGCTCGCGATGGAATCAAGAACACCGGGGCCTGTCTGGATTGGCGCGGTGCCTGGTAGTCCATCGCGAGCAAGCTCGCTCCCACAATGGGATGGAGCTCTCTCTGGGGTTTGCCGCAGGATCACCTGCGGCGATTACGAGTTACTGGGCAGCTTTGACAGCCGAGGCCAGTTGGGCGCTGGCCTTGGCCGGGTCTGCGTCCTTGTCGTTCATGAAGTTGGTGACCACGTCGAAGATCGCGCCCTGCACGGCCAGGGAGGTGGCCATGTTGTGCGCCATGCTCGGTTGCAGGCCGCCGGTCTTGTCGTCCGCGATGAAGTCCTTGGCCGACTTCTGGGCACACTCGTCGAAGCCGAGCTTGTCCATTTCGTTCAGCATGTCGTTACGCACCGGGATCGAACCCTTGTTCATGCTGAAGACTTTCTGGAAGTCGGTACCCAACGCGACCTTGGCCAGGTCTTGCTGGGCAGCGATGTCGCCCTTGCGATCGGCCTTGAGCTTGAACACCGCCATCGAATCGATGTTGTAGGTGAAGGCTTTTTCGGTGCCCGGGAACGCTACGCACTGGTAGTCCTTGCCGGCGATTTTCTTCGCGGCGGTCCACTCGCTTTTCGCCCAGTCGCCCATCATCTGCATGCCGGCCTTGCCATTGATGACGTCGGCGGCGGCGATGTTCCAGTCACGACCGGCGCGGTTTGGGTCCATGTAGCCGGTGATTTTTTTCAGCTCGGCGAACGACTTGGTCATCTCCGGGCCGGACAGGGTTTTCTGGTCCAGGTCGACCAGGGCTTTCTTGTAACCGTCGGCGCCCATGACCGAGAGCACCACGTCTTCGAACACGGTGCTGTCCTGCCAAGGCTGACCGCCGTGGGCAAGCGCGATGAAGCCGGCGGCCTTGAGCTTGTCGCCGGCGGCATAGAATTCTTCGAGGGTCGTCGGGGCTTTTTCGATCCCGGCTTTCTTGAACACTTCAGGGTTGATCCACAGCCAGTTGACGCGGTGGATGTTCACCGGCACGGCGACGTAGTCACCTTCGTACTTCACGGTGTCGGAGACTTTCTTCGACAGCAGGCCATCCCAGTTTTCCGCCTTGGAAACGTCCTTCAACGCGTCGGTGCTGAGCAGGCCAGTGCTGCCCCACTCCTGGATGTCCGGGCCCTTGATCTGTGCAACGCCCGGCGGGTTGCCGGCTACGGCGCGACTTTTGAGTACGGTCATGGCCGTGGAACCGCCACCACCGGCGACTGCGCCGTCCTTCCAGGTGAAGCCGTCTTTTTCGACTTGAGCCTTCAGGACATCGACCGCTGCTTTTTCACCACCGGAAGTCCACCAGTGAACGACTTCAACGGAACCTTTGGATTCGGCGGCCAGGACACTGAGGGGGAGCGCAGACAGGGAAGCGAGAGAAATGACAGTAGCGAGGCGAGAAATCGCATTCATCTAGGAGCACCTTTCTTGTTGTTATGCATGCAAGTCTGTTGCTTGCGCTGCATAAGATTCTAAACAGGAGATATCCCCTCGCAGGTAACGAAGGGATGCGCGAATGTCACCGCATGGTTACATAGAACCGCTCTGGGACGGCTGCGCCAGCGCCGTGGCCATGCTCGGCGCCAGCGCCAGGCGCGGAATCAGCACGGCTTGCCAGGTGTGGTAAAGATCAGGCTTGCCGGGCCAGATATCGGCACTCGGACGGTTCAGCGGGTCGAGTTCGTGATGCCAGCTGCCGTCTTCGCGGTCGATGAAATGACTGTCACAGAATTCCCAGAACAGTCGGTACCAGTGTTCGTATTGTTCATCGCCAGTGCGCTTGAGCAAGGCACTGGCGGCGGCACTGGCTTCACAATGGGTCCAGTGCAGGCGATGGCGGACCACCGCTTTGTTGTCCCAGTCCAGGGTGTAGACAATGCCCGGCGCGCCATCGACATCCCAGCCATGGAGGCAATTGTGCTCGAACAGTTTTTGCGCATCGGTGACCAGCCAGCCCGGCGTGAGCATCCCGGCTCTCACCCGCGAAGCTTCGAGGTGCAGCAACAGCCGCGCCCACTCGAAACCATGGCCCGGGGTGGTGCCGTAGGGGCGGAAGCCGTCGGCCGGATTGTCGCGGTTGTAGTCCCGCAGTGGCTGCCAGGCGCGGTCGAAATGCTCGATCACCAGGTAATCGTTGGCGGCGGCGTGGCCATGAATTACGCGCTCGACAATCCGATGGGCACGGCTGAGCCAACGGTTGTCATCGGTGACATCGGCCAGGGCGAGGAAGGCCTCGGTGGCGTGCATGTTGCTGTTGGCGCCCCGGTACGCCTCCTCTTCGCTCCAGTCGCGATTGAAAGACTCGCGCATCGCGCCTTCTTCTTCGCTCCAGAAATAAGTGTCGATGATATCGATGGCATCATCGAGCAACGCTTGCGCACCGGGGCGCTGCGCGACTACCGCTGAACTGGCGGCCAGCGCGACGAAGGCATGCAGATAGGCGTTCTTGCCGGTATTGCCGTCGCGATGTTCGGCAGTCGCGAACCAGCCGCCGTGCAGCGCATCCCGCAGTGGCCCGCGAAGTGCCGCGACACCGTGATCCACCAGCTCGGCAAAGCCCGGCAGCCCTTGGACATGGGCCATGGCGAAGCTGTGGGTCATGCGCGCGGTGTTCATGGTCTGGGCTTGCGCATCAGGCGGGAGGCGGCCTTTTTCATCGAGGTTGCCGAAGCCTTCAGGCAGTTTCGAAGCCTTGGCGAAGGTCAGCAGGCGCAAGCCTTCGGTGGCGAGCCATTGCTGATGGGCAGGTGCGTTCAGCCAACTGCTGAAGACCGGTTGGAAGGTGTCCATGGCGTACCTTTTTTGTTGTTATGACTGTGGGGCAGCATAAACAACGGACGAAGGTCGGCTTGTAACGAAGGGGGTGGGTTATGTCACCAGCTTGTGACAATGGACACAGACATTGAGTGAAATACTTGTGGCGAGGGGGCTTGCCCCCTTCCGGCTGCGCAGCAGTCGTAAAATCAGCGACCTGATTTTTACAGGCAGTCTGTGGGTGATGGTTTTGGGACCGCTTCGCGGTCCAACGGGGGCAAGCCCCCTCGCCACAGGGCGGTGTCAATCCACTGAGCGGGGCAACTGCAACGTTACCCGCAACCCGCCTTCACGCAAATTCTGCAAGCTGACCTCACCACCATGGCTATGGGCAATGTTGCGGGCAATCCCCAGCCCCAAGCCGTAACCCTGCTGCTGCCCGGCCAGGCGGAAGTGCGGTTCGAACACCTGCTCCAGGCGCTGCTCCGGCACGCCCGGCCCTTCGTCATCGACATGCAGGATGAACGCGCTTTCGTCGTCATCGATGTGCAGGTGCGCGTTCTGCCCGTACTTCAGCGCATTATCGATCAGGTTGCCGATGCAGCGCTTGAGCGCCAGCGGTTTGCCCGGGTATGCCGCCAGTGCCCGCCCCTGCTGGGTCACGCGGCCGTTGCCGTTCGGCGCGAGATAGGGTTCCACCAGACAGTCGAGCACATGGTTGAGATCCACCGGCTCGATGTTCTCGTGGATGTCGGTGTCTTTCACGCATTGCAGCGCCCCCTTGACCAGCAACTCCAGCTCGTCCAGATCGCGCCCGAACTTGGCTTGCAGTGTTTCGTCTTCGAGCAATTCAACCCGCAGGCGCAAGCGGGTGATCGGCGTGCGCAGGTCGTGGGAAATGGCGCTGAACAACTGGCTGCGTTCGGTCAGGTAACGGCTGATGCGCTCGCGCATGGTGTTGAAGGCGCGCCCGACCTCGACCACTTCGCTGCCACCGCCCTCGGCCACCGGTTCCACGTCGGCACCCAACGACAGGTCCCGCGCCGCCCGCGCCAGGCGCTTGAGCGGACGACTCTGCCAGTGCACAAGCAGGCCGATGAACAACAGCAAAAAGCTGCTGGTCAGGACGATGAACCACACCTGCTGCGCCGGCAGGCCCTGCTCTTCAAGACTGGTGTAGGGCTCGGGCAACAGCGAGGCGATGTACAGCCATTCCCCCGGTGCCATCTGGATCTGCGTGACCAGCACTGGCGGGTTCACCGGCTCCAGGGTCAGCGCGTAGTGCGCCCAGGAGCGTGGCAACTCATCGAGCTTCAGGCCACCATTGAAGATGCGCAGGTCTTCCGGGCTGACGAAAGTCACCGAGATGTCCGTGTCGTGACCGAGGGACTGGCGCAGCACTTCGTCGACCGCCTTGAGCACCGCCTCTTTACGCGGGGTGATGGGCAGCACTTCCATGCCCAGGGGTTTGTCATTGAGCGTCACCACGAACCGGGTGCCGCCCATGCTGCGCAATTGATCGAGCACCAGGGGCCGAAACGCCACCGGCAACGAACGGAAATAACTGACGCTGGCGGTCATTGAATGGGCCAGGCTGCGGGCACTGGTGACCAGGCCCTCGAGCTGCGTGGCGCGCAGTTGCGACACCCAGATCACACTCGACAATGCCTGGGCGAACAACACCGCCAGCAGGGTCAGCAGCAACATCCGCCCGAGCAGCGAACGCGGCATCGGCACCTTGGCGGCGAGCTTGCGCAAAGCCTCAGTGACCATTGCTGGCAACCACGTTGGCCGCCAGTTGGTAGCCGCTGCCACGCACGGTGCGGATCAGCCGTGGCGGTTTTTCCGTGTCGCGCAGACGCTGGCGCAACCGGCTGACCGCCATGTCGACGATGCGATCCAGGGGCATCAGTTCGCGGCCGCGGGTGGCGTTGCCGATGGTGTCGCGGTCGAGGATTTCCTGTGGATGATCGAGGAACAGTTTCAGCAGCGCGAAATCGGCACCCGAGAGAATCACCTCTTCGCCGTCGATGTGAAACAGCCGATGGCTGACCATGTCCAGCCGCCAGTCATCGAAGGCCAGCACCTCACCGCCACTGCGCTCCTGACCGAACTGCGCGCGGCGCAGCAACGCCTTGATCCGTGCCTGCAACTCCCGTGGGCTGAAGGGCTTGCCCAGGTAATCGTCGGCGCCCAGTTCCAGGCCGATGACGCGATCGGCTTCGTCGGAACTGGCGGTGAGCATGATGATCGGCACCTGCGCCTGGCGCGGATGCTGGCGAATCCAGCGGCACAGGCTGAAGCCGTCTTCGTCGGGCAACATCACATCAAGGATCACCAGATCACTCGGCGCCTCGTTCAGCGCCTGGCGAAAGCCGGCACCGTCGGGCGTGGTACGTACCTGGAAACCGGCGCGGGTCAGGTAGGTATCCAGCAACTCGCGTATCTCTTGATCGTCATCGACCAACAAAATCGACTTGTTGACTGAGCTCACGGGCGGCGTCCTTGTTGTTTGAATTGGGGCGGATTATGCCTTAAGCACCGATTTTACAAACACCACAAAACCACTGTAGGAGCGAGCCTGCTCGCGATGGACTTGAAGGCACCGCGTACATTCAGAAAGCACGCGTTATCGTTGACGTCCATCGCGAGCAGGCTCGCTCCTACAGGTAATCGGGTTTCAAGCGGGGATTGATTGTTCCAACGCCACACCCGCGCCCATCAACCCGGAATACGGCGCCGTCACCAGCCACACCGGAATCCCCTTGAAGTAGTCGCTCATGCAACCCTTGTCGGCGAAGCAGCGGGCGAAACCGCTTTCGAGGAAGAAATCGGCAAAGCGCGGAATCACCCCGCCCACGATGTACACGCCACCGCGTCCACCGGTGGTCAGCACGTTATTGCCGGCCACGCGACCGAGCCAGCAGCAGAACTGTTCAAGCACTTCCACGGCAATCGGGTCGCCCGCCAGCCCTGCAGCGGTGATGGCTTCCGGTGTGTCGAGCACAGGCGTGTGCCCGTCCACCGCACAGATCGCCCGATAGACACGGGGCAAGCCGCCACCGCTCAAGGCTGTTTCCGCACTGACATGGCCAATTTCGTTGAAGATGTGCTGCCAGAGCTGTGTTTCACGCGGGCTGCTCAATGGCAGATCGACGTGACCGCCCTCCCCCGGCAACGCGGCAAAACGGCCCGCGCCCAAATCGAGCAAGGTGCCGACGCCCAGGCCGGTGCCCGGGCCAATCACCACCGCCGGGCGCAACGGCTCCGGCGTGCCTTCGCAGACCACGCGGAATTCGCCGGGCTGCAAACGGGTCATGCCCAGGGCCATGGCCGAGAAGTCGTTGACCAACAACAGCTGATCCACCTGCAAGGTCTGGCAAAAGCCCTTGCGGCTCAGGCGCCAGTGATTGTTGGTGAACTTGAATTCGTCACCACTCACCGGGCCCGCCACCGACAGGCACACCGAACCGATCGAACCCGGCGCCAGCCCCAGACCATTAAGGTACAGGCTGATCGCATCGATAGGGCTGGGGAAATCTGCCGTTGCCAGCACCTGGACCGATTCCAGCTGCTGGTTTTTCCACAACGCGAAACGTGCGTTGGTCCCACCGATGTCACCGACCAAAGCCAGTTTCAATTAAGCGTCTCCAGGGCAGAAGTAAAGGCGCTGGCGCCCTGCTCCGCCGAGCTGAAGGCCATGCGCATGAAACCGAACAGCTCGCGACCGGTGCCGATGTTGTTGCCCAACAGGCCCTTGGCCGGCGTGCGCGCTGCGAATTCTTCGGCGTCCACCTTAAGCTCCAGGGTGCCTTTGACGCCATCGACGCGGATGATATCGCCCTCTTGTACCCGCGCCAAAGCGCCGCCGACATAAGCTTCGGGGCTGACATGAATGGCCGCCGGGATTTTCCCCGACGCGCCGGACATGCGCCCGTCGGTCACCAGCGCGACTTTGAAGCCGCGATCCTGCAACACGCCGAGGAACGGCGTCATCTTGTGCAGCTCTGGCATGCCGTTGGAGCGCGGGCCCTGGAAGCGCATCACCGCGACAAAATCCTTCTCCAGCAAACCGGCCTTGAACGCATCGGCCAGGTCCTGTTGATCCTGGAATACCATGGCCGGCGCTTCGACGATCTGGTTTTCCACGGCTACGGCGGAGACTTTCATCACGCCACGACCGAGGTTGCCTTCCATCACCCGCAGGCCACCTTCGGCCGAGAACGCGCGGGCGACCGGACGCAGGATGCTTTCGTCGAGGCTGTCGGTCACGCCTTCACGCCAGACCAGTTGGCCATTGTCGAGGAACGGCTCCTGGGTGTAGCGGCTCAGGCCGTGGCCCATCACGGTGTTGACGTTTTCGTGGAGCAGCCCGGCTTCCAGCAGTTCACGGATCAGGAACGACATGCCGCCCGCAGCCTGGAAGTGGTTGATGTCGGCTTTGCCGTTCGGGTAGACGTGGCTCAGGGTCGGCACGACTTCGGAGAGGTCGGCCATGTCCTGCCAGGTCAATTGAATGCCCGCCGCCATGGCGATGGCCGGCATGTGCAGGGTGTGGTTGGTCGAACCGCCCGTGGCATGCAACGCGACAATCGAGTTGACCAGCGAACGCTCGTCGACGATTTCGCCGATCGGCATGAAGTCGCCGTTCTGCTTGGTCAGGCGCGTGACCTGGTGCGCGGCTTCGCGGGTCAAGGCATCGCGCAACGGCGTGTTCGGGTTGACGAAGGACGCGCCCGGCAGATGCAGGCCCATGACTTCCATCAGCAACTGGTTGGTGTTGGCGGTGCCGTAGAAGGTGCAGGTGCCAGGGCTGTGGTAGGACTTCATTTCCGATTCCAGCAGCTCTTCGCGAGTCGCCTTGCCTTCGGCGTACTTCTGGCGCACATCGGCTTTCTGCTTGTTGGAAATGCCCGACACCATCGGCCCACCCGGCACGAAGATCATCGGCAGATGGCCGAAGCGCAGCGCACCCATCATCAGGCCCGGCACGATCTTGTCGCAGATGCCGAGCAGCAGCGCGCCGTCGAACATGTTGTGGGACAGCGCCACGGCAGTGGACAACGCGATCACTTCGCGGCTCGGCAGGCTCAGCTCCATGCCCGGCTCGCCCTGGGTCACGCCATCGCACATGGCCGGCGTGCCACCGGCGAACTGACCGACGGAGCCGATTTCGCGCAGGGCTTTCTTGATCAGTTCGGGGAAGACTTCGTACGGCTGGTGTGCCGAGAGCATGTCGTTATATGACGAAACTATCGCGATGTTCGCGGAGTTCATCATCCGCAGGCTGTGCTTGTCGTCGCTGCCGCAACCGGCCACGCCATGGGCGAAGTTGGCGCATTGCAGCTTGCCGCGCATCGGACCGTCGCTGGCCGCACCGCGGATCAATGCAAGGTAGGCCTCACGCGTGGCGCGGCTGCGGGCGATAAGCCGTTCAGTGACCTCAAGGACGCGGGGATGCATGTGTAGAACTCCAGGCTAACGGATGTGGCGACCTGATTGTCTATGCTGATCAAAGGCCGGTGTCGATGGGATGACAGACGGTTTATTTGACCATTCGGACCAGTTGATTCAGGTCACTCGTTGTAGATCGAACAAAATATTGCCATCAAAAAGGCTTGTTTTCTATTTTTTTACGAATAATCTTGTAATTCCAACAACAAAACGACGGTAGCGCCGCACTATGACTCTTCGAATCGCAATCAATGGTTTTGGCCGCATCGGCCGTAATGTCCTGCGCGCACTCTATACCCAGGGCTATCGTCAGGATCTGCAGATTGTCGCCATCAACGATTTGGGTGATAGCGCGATCAATGCTCATCTACTCAAGTACGACACCGTTCACGGCACATTCGATGCCGATGTCCAGCACGACCAAGAGAGCCTGACGGTCAACGGCGACCGCATTTCGGTCAGTGCCATCCGCAACCCGGCCGACCTGCCCTGGGCCGCGGAAAAGATTGATGTGGTGTTCGAATGCACCGGTCTGTTCACCGACCGGGCCAAGGCCGCTGCGCATATTACGGCGGGCGCGCGCAAAGTGATTATCTCCGCCCCGGCCAAAGGCGCCGACGCCACCGTCGTCTACGGGGTGAACCACGACATTCTGCGCCAATCGCACCAGATCATTTCCAACGCGTCGTGCACCACCAACTGCCTGGCCCCGGTGGCCCAGGTGCTGCACCGCGAGCTGGGCATCGAAAGCGGTCTGATGACCACCATTCACGCCTATACCAACGACCAGCACCTGACCGACGTCTATCACGTCGATCCGTACCGCGCCCGCTCGGCCACCCAGAACATGATCCCGAGCAAGACCGGTGCTGCTGAAGCGGTGGGCCTGGTGCTGCCGGAACTGGCGGGCAAATTGACCGGCATGTCGGTGCGCGTACCGGTCATCAATGTATCGCTGGTGGACCTGACGGTGCAGCTCAAGCGCGAAGCGTCGGCCGATGAGGTCAATGCGCTGATGAAAGAAGCCAGCCAGCACTCGAAGATCCTTGGGTACAACACCCTGCCGCTGGTCTCCAGCGACTTCAACCACAACCCGCTGTCGTCGATCTTCGACGCCAACCACACCAAATCCAGCGGCAAGCTGCTCAAGGTACTGGCGTGGTATGACAACGAGTGGGGCTTCTCCAACCGCATGCTCGATAACTGCCTGGCGCTGTGCAACGCAGAATAAGCAGCACGCCCCCGGTCTTGTAGGAGCGAGCTTGCTCGCGATGGTCGTGAACGATGACAAGGGTAGCCTGAATGAACGCGGGGCCCTTGCATCCATCGCGAGCAAGCTCGCTCCTACAAGGTACGTGTCATTTCTGGAGCCAGCATCGATGATCGGCATCAGCTTTACGCAAAAGACCATGGCGGCGCGCAAGCGTATCGCCCTGGTTGCCCATGACCACTGCAAGGTGTTCTTGCTGGACTGGGCCGAACGGCAAAAAGACAGACTGGCCCAGCATGATCTGGTCGCCACTGGCACCACGGGGTTGTTGTTGCAACAACGCCTCGATCTGCCGGTGCAAAGCATGATCAGCGGGCCACTGGGCGGCGACCAGCAGCTCGGTGCGCAAATCGCCGAGCAGCGGGTCGACATGCTGGTGTTCTTCTGGGACCCGTTCGAGCCACAGCCCCACGACCCGGATATCAAGGCGTTGCTGCGGGTCGCGGCAGTGTGGAACATCCCGGTGGCGTGCAACGAATGCAGCGCCGACTACCTGCTCAGCAGCCCGCTGATGGATCAGGCGCACCTCCATCGGATTCCCGATTACGCCACCTATTTGCAAGGTCGCGCGTAAAGCGTCACAAATCAGTGCTTGACCACTCGAGTAGATGATAAGCATTATCATCTACTCGAAATGGATCAGGTTCTCCCGTGAGTCAGTCGCGCTTCAACCACGTTTTCCTCACCCAGCGCACCTCCCTGCTGCGCACGCTGGAGCGGATGGTCAACAATCACAGCACCGCTGAAGACCTCTTGCAGGAAACTTACCTGCGGGTGACCCGGGCATTGAGCGAACGGGCCATCGATCATCTTGAGCCCTTTGTCTTCCAGACGGCGCGCAACCTGGCGCTGGACCATTTGCGCGCGCGGCGCATCCATTCGCGCACGATGGTCGACGACGTGCCGCAGGAGGTGATGCACAGCATCGCCGCCGCCACCAGCAGCGCCGAAGACGCCGCCCACGCCGAACAATTGCTGGAGCGCCTGAACGTGAGCCTCAGTGAACTCAGCGCCCGCCAACAGCGGATTTTCATCCTCAGCCGCCTGCACGGGCACAGTTACCAGGAAATCGCCGACGAGCTGAACGTGTCCCTCAGCACCGTGCAGAAAGAACTCAAACTGATCATGTCGATCTGCATCGGGGTTGCCGATCGCTTGAACGCCAACTGAGCGCCAAGGCCCTGCGCTTACCTGGACCGACTGCGCTGATCATCGGGCTTTGCTACCCTTGGCCCACTTTTACGCTTCACTAAAAAACAGCCGTGCACAGACACTGCCGAGGAAACACCGTGACGGACAACCACCGCTCCCCCGAGCCTTCATCGGCGCAGGACCCCGCAAGCGCGATGGACCAGGCCCTGGACTGGCTGATTGTGCTCGGCAGTCCCGACGAGGAGCAGAGCCGCCAATTCCATGCATGGCTCGACGCCGATCCGTTGAATGCCCAGGCGTTCGCCAAGGCCCAGGCGATCTGGGACGGCCCGCAAGTGGCGCAATGCGCGCAAAGCCTGGCCGCCCGTCCGGCGAAAGTCACTGTCCTCGCCCGTCTGCGCCCGCACTGGAAACCACTGGCCACCGCCGCCGTGCTGCTGCTCGGGCTGTTCAGTTTCAGCAGTTTGCCGATGCGCCTGCAGGCCGATCACCTGACTGTGGTCGGCGAACGCCAGCGCCTGCAACTGGAGGACGGTTCCAGGGTTCTGCTCAATACCAATTCGGCGTTCTCAAGCACCATCAACGACCAGCAACGTGTTGCCCGCCTGTATCAGGGCGAAGCGTTTTTCGAAGTGCAGGCCAATCGCGGCCAACCACTGGAAATCGACGCCGGCCCGGTCACGGCCAGCGTTCGCGATACCGCATTTGCCGTGCGTTACCTCGACGGCGTGGCGCAGGTACGGGTACAGCGCGGCGACGTCGACTTGCGCGCCACTCGGGATGACGCGCGGGTACGCTTGTCCGCCGGGGAAAGCATTCGCATCGGCCCCAACGGCTTCGACCGCCCGGCCAAGCTGGATGCCGCCACCGACCTGGCGTGGGTCCAGGGACGGCTGGTGTTCGAGAACTGTCCGTTGAACCAGGTGCTGGCAGAACTTCGCCGCTACTACCCGGGCTGGATCATCAACAACAACGAACAGTTGGCCGATGTCACCGTGACCGGCAACTACCGTCTCGATCAGCCGCTGGATGTGGTTCGCTCCCTGGCCCACATCACCTCGGCCCGGCTCCAGGAATTCCCGGCGCTGGTCATCCTGAACTGAATGAGAATTATTTTTACTCGATAGCCAAACCCCGTACGTCTCGTTATAGCCAATGCAATTGATTCGCATCTCACCATGCCAATCAGCACCTATAAAGATTCGTGCGACACGGAGCGCTATCGATGTCCCCTCGCCTTACCCGCCAAGCCCCTACACCTTCCCGCGTGCTGTCGCTGCTGACCGCCGCCATCCTGATGGCCGGTACCGCACCGCTCATGGCCGCCACCGCCACCGAGCAGTCGACCCGCAAAATGGGCGACTACTCGTTCGCCATTCCCCAGCAATCACTGGTGTCGGCACTCAATGCCTTTACCACCGTAACGGGCTGGCAGATCGGTGTGTCGTCGGAGCTGGCACAAGGTGTGGCCTCGCCGGGAGTACGCGGATCCCTGTCACCGGAGAAAGCCCTGGATCGCCTGTTGGTGGGGACCAACCTGGGCTATCGCAAACTGGGCAACAACAGCATCGTTCTGGAAAAGCGCAGCGGTAGCAGTGCCCTCAATCTCGATCAGGTGACCATCAGCGCCACCCGTAACGAACAGTCTCTGAATAGCGTGCCGAGCACGGTCTCTGTCTACACCCGCGAAGATCTGGACCGCAACAACGTCAATACCATCAAGGAGCTGGTGCGCTACGAACCCGGTGTTTCGGTAGGCGGCGCAGGCCAGCGGGCCGGTATCACCGGCTACAACATTCGCGGCATCGATGGCGACCGCGTGCTGACCCAGGTCGATGGCGTGCAGGTACCCGACGGCTTCTTCAACGGCCCCTATGCCCAGACCAACCGCAACTATGTCGACCCGGAAATCGTCAAGCGTGTGGAAATTCTCCGGGGCCCGGCCTCTGTCTTGTACGGCAGCAATGCCATTGGCGGCGCCGTCAGCTACTACACGCTTGACCCGGACGACATCATCAAACCGGGCAAGGATGTCGGCGCGCGCCTGAAAACCGGCTACAGCTCCGCCGACGATAGCTGGCTGACGTCCGGCACCGTCGCTGGCCGTACAGGCGAGTTCGATAGCCTGTTGCATCTCAGTCAACGCAACGGTCATGAAACAGAGTCCTATGGCGAAACCGGCGGCACTGGCCTGAACCGTACTGAAGCCAACCCCCAGGACGCTCGCACCACCAGCGTGCTGGCAAAACTGGGCTGGAATTACGCCGACGACGCGCGCCTAGGCCTGACCTATGAGCATTACAAGGACGACCGCGACACCAATCAATTGAGCGCAGTGGGCGGCCCGTTCAATGCCGGACGCGGTTTCGGCTACTACAAGTCCCGTACCGGTAACGACACGATCACCCGCGAACGCTTTGGCCTGGAACACAGCTTCGGTCTGGACAGCGCCCTGGCCGACAACATCAAGTGGACGCTGAACTACCAGATCGCCAAGACCGACCAGAGCACCGAGGAAATCTACGCGCCGCCGTCACGAACCGTGCTGCGTAACCGCGATACCACCTACAAGGACCGCCAATGGGTATTCGATGCCCAGGCTGACAAGTCGTTTGCCATCGCCGACACCGACCACCTCGTCACCTATGGCACCACCATCAAGCAGGACAAAATCACCGGCCTGCGTACCGGCACCGGCACCTGCCTGACCGTGGCCGGATCCTGCCGGGTCATTGGCGCCCCTAGTGCCACCGACACGCTGACACCCGCCAGTGACTTCCCGGACCCGACCGTCAACAGCTACAGCATGTTCACCCAGGATCTGATCAGCTGGGGCAACTGGACCTTTGCGCCAGGTGCTCGCTACGACTACACCGAGCTCAAGCCGCACATCACCGAAGAGTTCCTGGCCACCGCCGACCAGAGCGGTAACGGTACGGTGAGCGACGAGACCAAAACCTGGCATCGCCTGTCGCCGAAGTTCGGCACCACCTACAGCTTCAACGACCATTACACCTGGTACGGCCAATACGCCGAAGGCTTCCGCACCCCGACCGCCAAGGCGTTGTACGGTCGTTTCGAAAACATCGCCGGCGGCTATCGGGTAGCGCCTAATCCTGACCTCGAACCGGAAAAAAGCAAAAGCTACGAGACGGGTTTGCGCGGCAACTTCGAGCAGGGCTCGTTTGACGTGGCGGTGTTCTACAACAAATACCGCGACTTCATTAACGAGAACGCCATCACGCCGGGCTACACCGAGACCACGTTCCAGAGCAACAACATCAAGCACGCCACCATCAAGGGTGCCGAGGTCAAGGGACGCCTGAACCTGGACGCCTTCGGCGCGCCGCAAGGCCTCTACACCCAGGGCTCGGTGGCCTATGCCTACGGTCGCAACGACGACAACGGCGAGCCGCTCAACAGCGTCAACCCGCTGACCGGCGTATTCGGCCTCGGCTACGACCAGGACACCTACGGCGGCTTGCTCAGCTGGACGCTGGTGAAAAAGAAAGACCGCGTCGACAGCACCAGTTTCAAAACCCCGGACGGCACCAGCACCCAGTTCAAGACGCCCGGCTTCGGCATTCTGGACCTGAGCGCGTTCTACAAGGTGACCGACGACGTGACCGTCAGCGGCGGCGTCTACAACCTCACCGACAAGAAGTACTGGCTGTGGGATGACGTGCGCGGCTACGACAGCGTCGGCGAAGCCTCGGTGACCCAACCGGCCAACCTCGACCGCCTGACCCAGCCGGGTCGCAACTTTGCGGTCAACCTGATCTGGGATATCTGATCCGCTCAGCTCGCCTGGCGGTTTCATCATGCCGCCCGGTGAGGATTTTTTACTGTCAGGCGCCTTCCTGTTCGTCTCGTTACCAAGCGCCTCTCTTTCTCCAAGGAATTGCCATGACTACCCAGGCCACCGAACAACGCCCCAACCTGCGTTCGCAACGTTTGAACCAGATCACCCACGAGCCGCACAGCAAGCTCGATGCCCTGGTCAAGGCTCATGCCCCGTTTGAAACCCCGGCCAATTTCGCCCGTTTCGTGGTGGCGCAGTACCTGTTCCAGTCGGAGCTGGTGTCGCTGTACAACGATACCGAACTGACCGCCATCGTCCCGGACCTGCCGGCCCGCTGTCGTGCCGAAGCAGCCAGGGCCGACCTCGCGGACCTGGACACCGACGTGCCGGCACCTGTCGCCGGTGCACTGAAGAACCCGACCAAGGCCGAGGCCCTGGGCTGGATCTTCGTCTCCGAAGGCTCGAAGCTCGGCGCGGCGTTCCTCATCAAGCGCGCCGTGGGCCTTGGCCTGAGCGAAACCTTCGGCGCCCGCCACCTCGGCGAACCGGCCGGCGGCCGCGCTGAAGGCTGGAAGAGCTTCGTCAAAACCCTGGACGGCCTGGCATTCAGCGCCCAGGAAGAAGCCGAAGTGGAAAAAGGCGCTATCGACGCGTTCAACCGTTTTACCGTGTTGCTGGAGCGGGCTTACGCCAGCGCTCCGGAAGTCGCCTGACATACCACATTCCCCTGTGGGAGCGAGCTTGCTCGCGATGACGGTATTCCAGACAGCATTATTGTCGACTGATACCCCCCTATCGCGAGCAAGCCCGCTCCCACAAGGAACGAAGCAAATCCGTAAGATTTCGATCAGCCTCACATATTGCCTTGAGCCCATGCCAGCCTCCTCCAGACTCTCCCGCCTCCTCTTCGGCCTGCTGGCCTATGTCAGCCTGGGCATCGGCCTGATCGCCATCGTCATACCCGGCCTGCCAACCACCGAGTTCATCCTGCTGGCCGCCTGGGCCGCGACCCGCAGTTCGCCGCGCCTGAGTGCCTGGCTGGAAAACCACCGGCTGTTCGGCCCCATCCTCCATAACTGGCGCAACGGCAAGATCATCGCGCGTCGGGCAAAAGTCAGCGCCACGGTCAGCATGCTGTTATGTGCCGGTCTCATGCTGGTGATGCTCGATCACGGCTGGCCGATTTACCTGGCAATTGCCGGCATGGGGCTGGGCAATCTGTGGATCTGGTCACGGCCGGAATCACTGCCGCAAGTCACCTGAAACCTCTTCAAACCGCCCTGTGACAGCCGACAACGGCATACTTGAAAGTACCTACTTCCTGTTCGGACTTCTCCTACGTGTTTATCAGGTCATCCATGACCGGGTTTGGCCGTTAAGCACGATGAACCCACACAATGAGAAGCTGACATGAATGTAAGTGCCGCTGCATCTTTTCAAGTTCCGTATCCGCAAACAGTGAAGGCGAACACGGAAAAATCCCAGCTTGAGAAAGTCGACATTCCGGTAATGGATGACAGGATAAGGTTGACCATCGAGAAACTCCGAGCTCCTCGAAGTGAACCTAGAAATCTCAGCAGCGAAAAACTGAATGAGGTGGAGGATTTCTTGAATACGCTCGAATCACTTAACGGGTTCTATGACCTACCCCCTCAGATAAAAAGCTTTAGATATTCAATGATCAGGCATCATGAATTCCAGGCAAATTTGATGCTCAAAAAAATGGAAGGGATTTACTCCGACTTCAAAAAAGACCTGCAAAACAAATGGTCTGGCCTGGCCCATAACGTAATGGGCTTCACCGTGGCCGAAGACGGTCAGTTGAAAGTCACTTCGCCCCCCGACACCCTGACTGCCAGGGATGAGGAAATATTGAACACCCTGTTGAACGAGGCCAAAGGCTTGCAACCCCTGACCCTCAAGCACGCCAAGACCGTAATCGAGTTGATTCAGCTGGATAAGCCACAGTTCGAGGGCAAGGTGAATCTGGACCTGAGCAACTTCCACAAGATGATTGACTATGGATTATTGCTGAACAAAGGTGCTCTGGACCTGGGAAGTTCAGACTCCTGGCTGGATCAATTGCATAAAAAAGCCGAAAAGGACCCGAGCGAGAGAAAGCAGGGACTGCACATCGAGGCCTGATCGTTTGAAAAAAAGCCCGGCAAAGCGGTGTACATCACCGCATTGCCGGGAATATGCCGGATCTAGTTATGCAACATGTTTTGATAGCATATCTGAGCGAATGAAACGTTCGGCACGTTGTGACCGCCCACCCCCGACGCCTCTTTGTCTTGAACCTGAATCGACCAATATCCCAGGTTGTATTCGACCTCCCACTTATAGCGATACTTGCCACTGCTGGTCCAGAAAGGATCAGACTTCAACTGGCCATAGCACCTGCCCAACTCAAGGGCTTGCGCGGCGCTACCAGTGCTGTCCGTTATAAGGTCGAACCTTTCGTCATCCCCCCCCTTGTTCAATATCAAGGTAGCTTTAGCGCCTTCGAGCGGCTGCCCTGTCGAATCCCTCAATCGGACCGACCAGTTCAGGACTCTGTAGGCCTGCGTGGTCGCCCAGTACAGCGGCAGCTCACCGGCATCGCCCCGGACGCGACTGTCGGCGTAGTAAGGTGCAGAACCAAACTCAAGCGTGTAGATATCACCCGCCACGAACGGGGCGGACGGTTTCTTCGAGATGCGAACCTGAACTTCCTGATTCGGCTGCAAACCAGAAACCGTTAAGGGTGTACCCCAAGGGATTACGGCCCAGTTTCCATCGCGATTGTATTCCAGCGTCAATGGCCCGCCCTTCGTCCCGCTCGCACGGATCCACACATCCTGCCCCCGCACCGTCATGAAGCTGTATTGCTTCACATCCGTTTCGTCAGCCAGACTTTCCTTGAGGGTGTTCAGCTTGTCCGGCAGTACCGTGGCCGCCGAGGGAATTTGAGAGGCAATACCCGAAATAGCTGCCGAGTTCAGAAAAGACATGGCAGGAGCCGCGCCTGCCGCCAACAACATCCCCCAAATCAACAACACCGAGCGCAACCCGGTCCTTTTAAAGCAAGTAATCCACATAGAGTCTTCTCATTATTTTCTGTCAGATGCCGAAAGCCAAAGCTTCCGGAAGTGTTCCACCGAGGTGGCATCTGCATTGAAACGTCCTGCCGTTTATGAGAAGCGGTACATATGTATTTTGTGAATTTCATTCAGGCGCTTCGAGACCGGCGTCCCTGATGCCCCCTGAATTCACCCCGCGCTTTTTCCTCTTTTTATCCCCATTTTCGGCACATTTTTCTGCGCAAACGTTCAACAACTACCGCTCGTCGGGTTGCCCCTCATGTAACCTCTTCGCCACGCCGATGTGCATTGATCGGCGCTAAATGGATTTAGCGAGTGAGCCAAAACGGCCCACAGCCAACACTTCATCCATTCGCGAGCTCGCCCTATGTTCGACTCACTGTCCATTCGCCTGAAAATCGTCCTGCTGTCCGGTCTGTGCCTGCTGGGCGTAGTCGCCTTGATAGTGGGTATGAACATCTACCAGACCAATCAGAACGATGATCTGGTCAGCGATTCCAGCAGCAGAATGCTTACCGCCAGCGTGCAGGACCTGCTCCAGGCCAAGGCCGCCGAGCAGGCGGTGCGGGTGCAGAAGACGTTCGGTGAAACCCTGACGGTGGTGACCGCCCTCGCGGACCAGATCCAGGACATGCGCAACCTGGCCGCCAAACGCTCCCTCGAGCCCGGCATCTTGCGAGAAGAGTTGAACCAGAGCCTGAAAACCGCCTTCGAGCGCAACAGCAAAGTGCTGGGCATTTGGCTGGCGTTCGAACCCAATGGGCTGGACGGCAAGGACAGCGAATTCGTCAATGACGCCGCCCGCCAGTCCAACGAGATCGGCCGTTTCGCCACGTACTGGAGCCGCGCCGGGGGTGAGTCGCTGAACACGATCATGGTCGAAGAAGACATGACCAAAACCACCCTGAACCTCAGCGGCACGCCGTACAACGTCTGGTACACCTGCCCGCGGGACAGCAAGCGCATCTGCCTGCTCGACCCGTATGCCGATACCGTCGGCAACAAGGAAATGTTGATGACCACCATTTCCGTACCGCTGCTGGTAGATGGCAAGTCCATCGGCGTGGTCGGCATCGACATCGCCCTCGACGCCCTGCAAGCGGCGGCGGTCGACTCCCAGCGCGACCTGTTCAACAGTGCCGGGCACATGCTCATCGTTTCCGGCACTGGCGTACTGGCCGCCTACAGTGTCGACGCCGGCAAAGTCGGCAAGAACATCGGCGACACCCTGGGCGGCGATGGCAAGGACATCCTGCAGTTGCTCACTAGTGGCGCGCCGAAGATTCTCCAGCAAGGCGACCTGATCCGCGCGGTGTACCCAGTCAGTCCGATTGCCGATGCCAAGGCCTGGGCCGTGGTGATCGACCTGCCCAAGCAAGTGCTGCTGGCCGACTCAGTGAAACTGCAAGCGGTACTCGACGATGCTCAGCAAAGCGGCACGATCAAGGCACTGTCGGTGGCAGTGATTGCCGGTGTGATCGGTCTGCTGCTGATGTGGCTTACCGCGTCCGGCGTGACCCGCCCGATCAACAGCGTGGCCGACATGCTCAAGGCGATTGCCAGTGGGGACGGCGACCTGACCCAGCGCCTGCACTACAGCAAGAAGGACGAGTTGGGCGAACTGGTGAGCTGGTTCAACCGCTTCCTCGACAAGCTGCAACCGACCATCGCGCAGATCAAGCAAAGCATCACCGATGCCCGTGGCACGGCCGACCAGTCTTCGGAAATCGCCCGCCAGACCAGTGAAGGCATGCAGGTGCAGTTCCGCGAAATCGACCAGGTCGCCACCGCGTCCAACGAAATGAGCGCCACCGCCCACGATGTCGCCAACAGCGCCTCGAACGCGGCCAACGCGGCGAAAGGTGCCGACCAGTCGGCCCGCGACGGCATGCAAATCATCGAGCGCAGCACCCGCGACATCAATCAACTGGCCGAAGAAGTCAGCAAGGCTGTGACCGAAGTCGAAGCCCTCGCGGTCAACAGCGAGCAGATCGGTTCGGTGCTGGAGGTGATTCGCAGCATCGCCGAACAAACCAACCTGCTGGCGCTCAACGCCGCCATCGAAGCCGCCCGTGCCGGTGAAAGCGGTCGTGGTTTTGCGGTGGTCGCCGATGAAGTGCGCAACCTGGCCAAACGCACCCAGGACTCGGTGGAAGAAATTCGCCTGGTGATCGAACGCATCCAGAGCGGCACCCGCGACGTGGTCGCCACCATGCACTCAAGCCAGACCCAGGCCCACAGCAACGCCGGGCAGATCCAGCAGGCCGTCCAGGCCTTGGGCAAGATCAGCGATGCGGTTACCGTGATCAGCGATATGAACCTGCAAATCGCCAGCGCCGCCGAACAGCAAAGCGCCGTCGCCGAAGAGGTCAACCGCAACGTCTCGGCGATCCGCACCGTCACCGAAACCCTGACCAGCCAGGCCACCGAATCGGCGCAGATCAGCAGCCAGCTCAACTCCCTGACCACCCACCAGATGAAGTTGATGGATCAGTTCCGCGTTTAAAGAACCTACCGAAGATCCCCTGTGGGAGCGAGCAAGCTCGCTCCCACAGATGGATTTCATCTGACCTCAGGTTTTTTGATCTAAGATCGGGCTCTCGCTCCGGAGGGCTCTTCAATGACTGATCTGCTCACGTCCATTCAAGCCGCACTCGGTTTGCCTCACACCCCGATTCCATTCACGTCCAGTGGCGCCCTGCCCTCGGCGTTTGCCGTCACTGATCTGGCCTGCGCCAGCATGGCCGTCGCCGGCCAGGCTGCCAGCGAACTGCTGCACCAACAAACCGGGCGCCTGCCCGACCTTGAAGTTGACCGACGCCTGGCGTCATTCTGGTTCGCAACCTCGATTCGCCCGCTTGGCTGGAGCGTTCCGCCGTTGTGGGACCCGATCGCGGGTGACTACGCCACCCGCGATGGCTGGATTCGCCTGCACACCAACGCGCCCCATCACCGCGCCGCTGCCGAAAGCGTGCTCGGTGCCTGTACCGACCGCGCAACGATGGCCGACAAAGTGGCTCGGTGGGCGAAAAGCGATCTGGAGCAGGCTGTGGTCGATGCCGGTGGCTGTGCCGCCGAAATGCGCACCTGGGAACAATGGCAGGTCCATCCTCAAGGCCAGGCAGTAAACGCCGAACCCTTGATTCAATTCGCCAACCACCCAAGCCAGAGCCGCCAACCGTGGACAGGTTCTGTGGCTCGACCACTGGCTGGCATCAAGGTGCTGGACTTGACCCGGGTACTGGCCGGCCCCATCGCCAGTCGCTTTCTGGCAGGCCTGGGCGCCGATGTCCTGCGCATCGATCCGCCGACCTGGAACGAACCTGGAGTGGTGCCGGAAGTCACCTTGGGAAAACGCTGTGCGCGTCTTGATCTGAACGACAAGTCCGACCGCGCCGTATTCGAATGCCTGCTCAAGGACGCCGACATTCTGCTTCATGGTTATCGTGCCGATGCGCTGGAACGACTTGGACTGGGCATGAATGAGCGCCGGCAACTGAACCCGGGCCTGATCGATGTTTGTCTAAACGCCTATGGCTGGAGCGGCCCCTGGCAAAATCGGCGGGGCTTCGACAGCCTGGTGCAGATGAGCAGTGGCATTGCCGAAGCGGGCATGCGCTGGAAGCAGTCGGACAAACCGACGCCATTGCCGGTGCAGGCCCTCGATCACGCCACCGGGTATCTGATGGCGGCCAGTGCGATCCGGTTGCTGGCACAGCGGTTGAGCGATGGTATCGGGGGTTCGGCGCGATTGTCGTTGGCGCGTACGGCGAGGTTGTTGATCGAGCATGGGGCGGGGACGAGTGAAGCGTTACGTGCGGAAGATGAGCAGGATCAGGGGTTGATGGTGGAGCAGACACCCTGGGGACCGGCGCATCGGTTGCAGGCGCCTCTGAAGATCACAGGAACGCCTCTGCAATGGACCTTGCCCGCGACTGAACTGGGTTCACATCCCGCACAGTGGTGGTGACAGTCATATCGCCATCGCGAGCAAGCTCGCTCCCACAGTTGATCACGGTCGCTCGGAAGGTCTCGCTCACCTGTGGGAGCGAGCTTGCTCGCGATAGCGCCAGAAACAGCAGCACAAATCCCGGATCAGCTCAGTCCGCCCGACTCAAGGAAGTCCACAGCACCTGCGCCGCATAACCTCGATACGGCCGCCACCCTTCAGCCCGCTGCAACAGTTGCCTGGCTGTCACCGGCCCCCCCTCCAGCGCCGCCAACGCATTGATCAGCCCGACATCACCATTGGGAAACCCATCCATCTCCCGCAACTGTCGCAAGGCAATGTATTGCGCCGTCCAGTCACCAATCCCGTACAACGCCAGCAACCGCGCTACGCCCCCCTCCCGGCCGGGCTCAAACAATCGCGGATCATCGAGCAGTGCCTGAGCCACATCCGACAAGGTCCGGCCTCGGCTTTTCGGCATGCCCAGCGCTGCCAGATCTGCGCCTGCCAAAACGCTGGCCCGGGGAAAAACATGGGTCAATCCCGGTAGCGCTGAACTCAATGGCGTGCCGTACTGCTCTACCAGTTTCCCCGCCAGGCGGATCGCCGCCGCCACCGTAATCTGCTGCCCCAGTACCGCGCGGATCGCCAGCTCCAGCCCGTCCCACGCCCCGGGTACGCGCAGGCCCGGGCGTTCGGCAATCAACCGCGCCATCAGCGGATCAACCGCCAGGTGCCGGTGAATCGTGGACAGGTCGGCATCCAGGTCGAACATTCGCCGCACTCGCGCAACGATCTCAGGCACGGCAGCAGCCTCCGGAAAGTCCAGGGTCAGCTCAAGTGCATCGGATGTAGCAGGCTGGATCGAAAACGTACCGTGAACGCCATCCAGGTCGATGCTGCGCGAGTACACACCCTCGACCACCCTTTCCAGGCCCACGATCGCCCGCGCCGACAAGAACCCCAGGAGCGCCGGCCAGTCATAGGGCGGCTGGTACGCCAGCAACAACCTCACAGACTGAGCAACCCGCTGTACAACCCGTAGGCTGCCAGCCCCGCACCACCGATGACACAGGTGAAAATACCTTTCTCGACAACCGTGAACAGTGGCTTGCCCTGCTCATTACGAGCCTTGGCGAACAGGATCACACCCGGCGCATACAGCAGCGCCGACAGCAGCAAATACTTCAGGCCGCCGGCATACAGCAACCACACCGCGTAGCCCAGAGCGATGCCACCAATGAGCAGGTCCTTGACCCGCTCGGCGGGTGCCTGTTGATAGGTTTCACCCCGTGCGCACAACAACACCGCATAGGCTGCCGACCACAGGTACGGCACCAGAATCATCGAGGACGCCAGGTAAATCAGGCTGGTATAGGTGCCGGCGGAAAACAGGGTGATCAGCAGGAACAACTGGATCATCGAGTTGGTCAGCCACATCGCATTGACCGGCACATGGTTGGCGTTTTCCTTGGTCAGGAATGCCGGCATGGTCTTGTCTTTCGCCGTGGCGAACAGGATTTCGGCGCACAGCAACGCCCAGGACAACAAGGCCCCCAACAGCGAGATCGCCAGGCCGACGCTGATCAGCAACGCACCCCAGGGGCCGACGATATGTTCAAGCACTGCCGCCAGCGAGGGGTTCTGCAGTTTCGCCAGTTGCGGCTGGGTCATGATGCCCAGCGACAGCACGTTCACCAGCACCAGCAGTGCCAATACCCCAATGAACCCGATCACCGTCGCCCGGCCCACGTCGGAACGTTTCTCCGCCCGGGCCGAATAGACACTGGCCCCCTCGATACCGATGAACACGAACACGGTGACCAGCATCATGTGCCGAACCTGATCCATCACGCTGCCGAATTCCGGGTTGTTGCGCCCCCAGATGTCGGCGGTGAAGATATCCGCCTTGAACGCCACGGCGGCGATCACGATGAACATGATCAGCGGCACGATCTTGGCCACGGTGGTCACTTGATTGATGAACGCCGCCTCCTTGATCCCGCGCATCACCACAAAATGCACGGTCCAGAGCAGCACCGAAGCGCAGGCGATGGCGATCGGCGTGTTGCCTTCGCCAAACACCGGAACGAAATAACCGAGGGTGCTGAACAGCAGCACGAAGTAGCCGACGTTGCCCAGCCAGGCGCTGATCCAGTAGCCCCAGGCCGAAGAAAAACCCATGTAATCGCCGAACCCGGCCTTGGCATAGGCGTACACCCCGGAGTCCAGCTCCGGCTTGCGATTGGCCAGGGTCTGGAACACGAACGCCAGGGTCAACATGCCGACGGCGGTGATTGCCCAACCGATCAGGATCGCCCCGGCATCGGCCCTGGCCGCCATGTTCTGCGGCAGGGAAAAAATCCCGCCGCCGATCATCGACCCCACCACCAGCGCGATCAGCGCGCTCAGGCGAAGCTTGTTCGGTGATTGCGACATCGTTGCATCTCCATTTTTCGTTGGTGGGCGGCAACGGCCACGAGATCGTCAGATAACGGGCGCTAACTAAACTGATGAAGAGTAATAACGTTTATTGGATAACGCCAACCAGCCTCTTTTTTACTTGCACAAAATGGCTATTTTGGCACCGATATATTCATTTGTTTTATACGCACTTTTAATATGTCAACTCTGTACAAAAAACGCATAAACAAAACTTGCAGATTCGAAAACCCCAACTAGCGTCATAATTCGAAACAAATACAAAAAGTGCTAAAACAAACTTAAAAAGGCTCTAGAACAGGCATTACAGGCAGAAACACCGTAAATGATGGCACTCCGCCAACAAACTGGTAACACTCTCATTTAGTGATCTAAGTCAGCTGATTCAGCAGTCAACGGAATTAGTCTGTTGCCTCTCTTCTCCTGCATTGGAGTCATGCAATGTCTGAAGCTCCCGGAAAACTGAAACTCGGCGCGCTGGTTGCGTTAGTCGTGGGTTCGATGATTGGTGGCGGGATATTTTCCTTGCCACAAAACATGGCGGCCAGCGCGGATGTCGGCGCCATTCTGATCGGTTGGGCGATCACCGCCGTCGGCATGTTGACCCTGGCGTTCGTGTTCCAGACCCTGGCCAACCGCAAACCCGATCTTGATGGCGGGGTTTACGCCTACGCCAAGGCCGGGTTCGGCGACTACATGGGCTTCTCGTCCGCCTGGGGGTACTGGATCAGTGCCTGGCTGGGCAACGTGGGGTACTTCGTACTTTTGTTCAGCACCCTCGGCTACTTCTTTCCGATATTTGGGGAGGGGAATACCCCCGCTGCCGTGATCGGCGCCTCGGTGCTGCTGTGGGCGGTACATTTCCTCGTACTGCGAGGAATAAAGGAAGCAGCGTTCATCAACCTGGTGACCACTGTCGCCAAGATCGTGCCGCTGCTGCTGTTCATGTTGATTGCGTTGTTCGCCTTCAAACTGGACATCTTCACCGCCGACATCTGGGGCCTGAAGAACCCGGACCTGGGCAGCGTGATGGACCAGGTGCGCAAGATGATGCTGGTCACCGTGTGGGTGTTCATCGGCATCGAAGGCGCGAGCATCTTTTCGGCCCGGGCGGAAAAACGCAGCGACGTGGGTAAGGCCACCGTGATCGGCTTCGTCACCGTGCTGCTGTTTTTGGTCCTGGTCAACGTGCTGTCGTTGGGGATCATGACCCAGCCGGAACTGGCCAAACTGCAGAATCCGTCGATGGCCGCCGTGCTGGAGCACGTAGTCGGTCACTGGGGTGCGGTGCTGATCAGCGTCGGTTTGATCATCTCGTTGCTGGGGGCGCTGCTGTCGTGGGTGCTGCTGTGCGCGGAGATCATGTTCGCCGCCGCCAAGGACCACACCATGCCGGAGTTTCTGCGCAAGGAAAACGCCAACCATGTACCGGTCAACGCCCTGTGGCTGACCAACGCCATGGTGCAGGTTTTCCTGATCATCACGTTGTTCTCGGCCAGCACTTACCTGTCGCTGATCTACCTCGCCACCTCGATGATCCTGGTGCCTTACCTGTGGTCGGCAGCCTACGCCTTGCTGCTGGCGGTGCGTGGCGAAAGCTACGAAGGCGCCGCGGGCGAGCGGCAGAAGGATCTCATCATCGGCGCCGTGGCTCTGATCTACGCGGTCTGGCTGTTGTACGCCGGTGGCATCAAGTACCTGCTGCTGTCCGCCCTGCTCTACGCCCCCGGTGTGATCTTGTTCGCCAAGGCCAAGCTGGAAATCAACAAACCGGTTTTCACCAACGTCGAGAAGCTGATTTTCGCTACGGTGGTCGTCGGCGCCATGGTGGCGGCCTACGGTCTCTATGACGGCTTCCTGACTCTGTAAAACCCCTGTTTTTGTCATCTGGAGGATCACTGTAATGACCACGGAAAAAGTTAAGTACGGCGTCCATTCCGAGGCCGGCAAACTGCGCAAAGTCATGGTTTGCTCCCCAGGCCTGGCCCATCAGCGGCTGACCCCGAACAACTGCGATGAACTGCTGTTCGATGATGTGCTGTGGGTGGCCCAGGCCAAGCGCGACCACTTCGACTTCGTTACCAAGATGCGCGAACGCAACATCGATGTGCTGGAAATGCACAACCTGCTGACCGACATCGTCGCCATCCCCGAAGCCCTGGACTGGATTCTGGAGCGCAAGGTCACCGCCAACTCGGTGGGCCTTGGCCTGATCAACGAAACCGCCTCGTGGCTGCGCAGCCTGGAGCCGCGCAAGATCGCCGAGTTCCTGATCGGCGGCGTCTCAGGCGATGATTTGCCCTCCAGTTTCGGTGGCAAGGCCATCGAGATGTTCCGCGACTTCCTCGGCAACTCCAGCTTCATCCTGCCGCCGCTGCCCAACACCCAGTTCACCCGCGATACCACCTGCTGGATTTACGGTGGCGTCACCCTCAACCCGATGTACTGGCCGGCACGTCGTCAGGAAACCCTGCTGACCACCGCCATCTACAAATTCCACCCCGAGTTCACCAAAGCAGATTTCGAGATCTGGTACGGCGACCCGGACCTGGACCACGGTAACTCCACCCTTGAGGGTGGTGATGTGATGCCGATCGGCAACGGCGTGGTCTTGATCGGCATGGGCGAACGCTCGTCGCGCCAGGCCATTGCCCAACTGGCGGTGAACCTGTTCAAAAACAAAGCCGTGGAGAAAGTGATCGTCGCCGGCCTGCCGAAATCCCGCGCGGCGATGCACCTGGACACCGTTTTCAGCTTCTGCGATCGCGACCTCGTCACGATCTTCCCGGAAGTGGTGAACCAGATTGTCGCCTTCACCCTGCGTCCCGATGAAAGCAAGGCTGGCGGCATCGATATCCGCCGCGAGGAAACCAGCTTCCTCGACACCGTGGCCCAGGCCCTGAACCTCAAAGCGTTGCGCGTGGTGGAAACCGGCGGCAACAGCTTCGCCGCCGAACGCGAGCAATGGGACGACGGCAACAACGTAGTGGCCGTGGAGCCAGGCGTGGTCATCGGCTACGACCGCAATACCTACACCAACACCCTGCTGCGCAAGGCCGGTGTGGAAGTGATCACCATCAGCGCCGGCGAACTCGGCCGGGGTCGGGGCGGCGGCCATTGCATGACCTGCCCGATCATCCGCGACCCGATTGACTACTAACCTATTGCCTTGGACCGCGCTGCCCTCTACCCAAGGGCATGCGCAGGCCAAGGGGATTACCGACACCTTAGGAGATCCAAAATGGCGTTCAATATCCATAACCGCAATCTGCTGAGCCTGGAACACCACACCCCTCGCGAATTGCGCTACCTGCTCGACCTGTCCCGCGACCTCAAGCGTGCCAAGTACACCGGCACCGAACAGCAGCATCTCAAGGGCAACAACATCGCGCTGATCTTCGAAAAAACCTCGACCCGCACCCGCTGCGCGTTTGAAGTAGCAGCCTATGACCAGGGCGCCAACGTCACCTACATCGACCCGAACTCCTCGCAGATCGGCCACAAGGAAAGCATGAAGGACACCGCCCGCGTGCTCGGGCGCATGTATGACGCCATCGAGTACCGTGGCTTCAAGCAGGAAATCGTCGAGGAACTGGCCAAGTTCGCCGGGGTACCGGTGTTCAACGGCTTGACCGACGAATATCACCCGACGCAAATGATCGCCGACGTGCTGACCATGCGTGAGCACGCCGACAAGCCGATCCACGAGATCAGCTACGCCTACCTGGGCGATGCGCGCAACAACATGGGCAACTCGCTGCTGCTGATCGGCGCCAAGCTCGGCATGGACGTGCGCATCTGTGCGCCAAAAGCCCTGTGGCCGGCGGACGACCTGGTGGCGCGCTGCAAACAGTACGGCGAAGAAAGCGGTGCGCGCATTACTCTCACCGAAGACCCGAAAGCAGCGGTCAAGGGTGTGGACTTCATCCACACCGACGTCTGGGTGTCGATGGGCGAGCCGGTTGAAGCCTGGGCCGAACGCATCCAGCAATTGCTGCCGTATCAGGTCAACGCCGAACTGATGAAAGCCACCGGCAACCCGCGCACCAAGTTCATGCACTGCCTGCCGGCGTTCCACAACTGTGATACCAAAGTCGGCAAGCAGATTGCCGAGCAGTACCCGCACCTGAGCAACGGCATCGAAGTGACCGATGACGTGTTCGAGTCGCCGGCCTGCATCGCCTTCGAGCAAGCGGAAAACCGCATGCACACCATCAAGGCGATTCTGGTGTCAACGCTGGCTGATCTATAACGGCTGACTGGCTCCCACTGACGGAACACGGTCAATGTGGGAGCTGGCTCGCCTGCGATGGCAGCGCCGCGGTGCATCTGACAAACCGAGGCGATCCCATCGCGAGCAAGCTCGCTCCCACAGGATCGGGTTCCATCGACAGACCGAGTCGCCCGTTTACTTCTCTTTTAGAAGGACTAGCACCATGCGTATCGTCGTTGCTCTGGGCGGTAATGCCCTGCTCCGCCGGGGCGAACCCATGACCGCTGACAACCAGCGCGCCAACATCCGGATCGCCACCGAACAGATCGCCAAGATCCATCCCGGCAACCAACTGGTCATCGCCCATGGCAATGGCCCTCAAGTCGGCCTGCTGTCATTGCAGGCGGCGGCCTACACCTCGGTTTCGCCTTATCCGCTGGATGTGCTCGGTGCCGAAACCGAAGGCATGATCGGCTACATCATCGAACAGGAACTGGGCAATCTGCTGGACTTCGAAGTGCCCTTCGCGACCTTGCTGACCCAGGTCGAAGTCGATGCCAATGACCCGGCCTTCAAGAACCCGACCAAACCCATCGGCCCTGTCTATACCAAGGAAGAGGCCGAAGCACTCGCCGCCGAGAAAGGCTGGGCCATTGCCCCGGACGGCGACAAATACCGTCGCGTGGTCGCCAGCCCGAAACCGAAACGCATCTTCGAAATCCGTCCGATCAAATGGCTGCTGGAAAAAAGCAGCATCGTGATCTGCGCCGGCGGTGGCGGCATTCCGACCATGTATACCTCGCCCGGCAAACTCGAGGGCGTCGAAGCGGTCATCGACAAGGACCTGTGCTCGGCGCTGCTGGCTGAACAGCTTGAAGCCGATCTGCTGGTGATCGCCACCGACGTCAACGCCGCCTTCATCGACTTTGGCAAACCCACGCAGAAAGCCATCGCCCAGGCCCACCCCGACGAAATGGAAAAACTCGGCTTCGCCGCCGGCTCCATGGGACCGAAGGTGCAGGCAGCCTGCGAATTCGCGCGCCATACTGGGAAAGTCGCAGTGATCGGCTCGCTCTCGGACATCGAAGCGATCGTCCAGGGCAAGGCCGGTACGCGCATCAGTACGGCGACACCGGGCATCAGCTATCAGTAAACGAAACGGCGGGGCAGGCCTGGGGCCGGCCCTGATTCAAGATCTTTTGAAGGAGAGTCAACAATGGCAACGTTCGAGCCGGGTCACCTGCACATCGAGCGACACGCGCTGAACAAGGATGACGTCAGCTACAACATCTGCATCGACTATGAAGTCGCCCAGGACCCCAAGGAAGGCAAAGGGATGCAGTTCAAGATGCACGGCAGCATCCAGGGCAAGGACATGAGCGAGACGTTCTTCCTGCCCAAGGACATGGCCTACAACTTCGCCAGCAACGTCACCAAGATTGCCGAGAAGCACGGCATCCCGAAAACCCATAGCAACATCGGTTCGATCCACAAGCATTACGACGCCATGTTCGAGGACGTGCGGGTACAACTGAACATGAAATCGGGCGACCCGGTCAAACCCGAGCACCTGGAATAACCCCGGACTCTGTGAACACCACCGATCCCTGTGGGAGCGAGCTTGCTCGCGATAGCGGCCTGTCATCCATCATTGATGTTGACTGACACACTGCCATCGCGAGCAAGCTCGCTCCCACAGGGGGCGTTCGCTCAATTGAAGTCCGCGCAGGATTTCACCATTAGCCCGCCCCAAGGCATACTTGCCACCCTTCGCACTGCAGAACCCAAGACCGCCCCATGCGTATCCACGTCAGCTTCATCGACCGCGTCGGTATCACCCAGGAAGTCCTGGCCCTGCTCGGCGGGCGCAATCTGAACCTGGATGCGGTGGAAATGGTCCCGCCCAATGTTTATATCGACGCCCCGACGCTGAGCCCGCAAGTCCTCGAGGAACTGCGTGATGCCCTGTTCAGCGTGCGTGGCGTGCAAGCGGTGACGGTGGTCGACATCCTGCCCGGCCAGCGCCGGCACCTGCAGCTCGACGCATTGCTTGCTGCCATGACCGACCCGGTGCTGGCGCTGGACAGCGACGGCAAGGTGCTGCTGGCCAACCCGGCCCTGATCGCCCTGTACGGCCGCGAACCGGATGGTGAAAGCGTGGCCGACCTGTTTGCCGACCCGGCCTTGCTCGACACCCTGCTCGAACACGGCTTTCGCCTGCCGCTGCGGGAAATCACCGTCAACGGCCAGACCCTGTTGCTCGACGCCACACCGATCACCGACGCCGGCGCCCTGCTGACCCTGTACCAACCGAACCGCATCGGCGAACGCCTTTCCGCACTGCACCATGACCACGCCGAAGGTTTCGATGCCCTGCTCGGCGAGTCCCCGGTGATCCGCACCCTCAAGGCGCGTGCTCAGCGGGTGGCGGCCCTCGACGCACCGTTGCTGATCCAGGGCGAAACCGGCACCGGCAAGGAACTGGTGGCCCGCGCCTGCCACGCCATCAGCGCCCGGCACAGCGCACCGTTTCTGGCGTTGAACTGCGCGGCATTGCCGGAGAACCTCGCCGAAAGTGAACTGTTCGGCTACGCCCCCGGCGCCTTCACCGGCGCACAACGGGGCGGCAAACCCGGTTTGATGGAACTGGCCAACCAGGGCACGGTGTTTCTCGATGAAATCGGCGAGATGTCGCCGTATTTGCAAGCCAAATTGCTGCGTTTCCTCAACGACGGCAGTTTTCGCCGGGTCGGCGGTGACCGTGAGGTCAAGGTCAACGTACGGATCCTCAGCGCCACCCACCGCGACCTGGAAAAAATGGTCAGCGAAGGCCTGTTCCGCGAGGACCTGTTCTATCGCCTCAACGTCCTCAACGTCGAAGTGCCGCCCCTGCGCGAGCGCGGCCAGGACATTCTGCTGCTGGCTCGCTACTTCATGCAGCAGGCCTGTGCGCAGATCCAGCGACCGATCTGTCGCCTGGCGCCGGGCACTTATCCGGCGCTGCTGGGCAACCGCTGGCCAGGCAACGTGCGGCAATTGCAGAACGTGATCTTTCGCGCCGCGGCGATCTGCGAAAGCAGCCTGGTGGACATCGGCGATCTCGACATCGCCGGCACCTCGGTAGCCCGCCAGGGCGATCATGACGTCGACAGCCTGGAACAGGCCATGGACGAGTTCGAGAAAACCCTGCTGGAAAAACTCTACGCCAGCTACCCCTCGACCCGGCAACTCGCGACCCGGCTGCAAACCTCCCACACGGCGATTGCCCATCGGTTGCGCAAGTACGGGATTCCGAGCAAGGCCTGAGGCCTGACACCGAACAAACCTGTGGGAGCGAGCTTGCTCGCGATGGCGGTATTACATTCAACGTTTGTGTCGGCTGATACTCCCTCATCGCGAGCAAGCTCGCTCCCACAGGTTTTGTGTCCGGTGCGAAACCGCGCCAAAAACGACCTCCACCTGTACTGAAAGCGCTACAGCGGAACGATATCGCTACACACCTCTCCGATCACGGCTGTGCAAGGCTTTGATCCACCTCGGCTTTTATCCTTGACATATACCGTATCGATTTCGCTACAACGAGTGAATTTCAGCGTTTGTCGAAACCACCTAAATCATTGATCAATAACAATAAAAACAACGTTGGCCGCGTTCTTGCTATGTAGTCCTGCATAACCTGGGCAATGCCCAAGCCTTCAATCGCGTCCACCAGACGAGTCTGGCCCCTTAGGAGTTTCCATGAGCGAGTTGCGTTTTACTGAAGATCACGAATGGCTGCGCACCGAAGCTGACGGCAGCGTCACGGTCGGCATCACCGCTTTCGCACAGAACGCCCTGGGCGACGTGGTTTTCGTTCAACTGCCTGAGCTGCAGTCCTACGACAAAGGCGCCGAAGCCGCCACCGTGGAATCGGTAAAGGCTGCAAGCGGCGTGTACATGCCGCTGGACGGCGAAGTGCTGGAAGTGAACCCGGCGCTCGACAGCAGCCCGGAACTGGTCAACGAAGATCCGCTGGGCGAAGGCTGGTTCTTCCGTTTCAAACCAAGCGACGCCGCCGCTGTCGGCCAACTGCTGGATCAGGACGCCTACGACCGCCTGATCAAAGCCCAAGCCGAAGCCTGAGGAGCACCGACATGACCCAGATCAATTTGACTACCGCCAACGAATTCATCGCCCGTCACATCGGCCCGCGCGCCGGTGACGAGCAAGCCATGCTCAACAGCCTCGGTTTCGACTCCCTGGAAGCCCTGAGCGCCAGCGTGATTCCCGACAGCATCAAGGGCACCAGCGTCCTCGGCCTGGAAGATGGCTTGAGCGAAGCCGATGCCCTGGCCTTGATCAAGTCCATCGCGACTAAAAACCAGCTGTTCAAGACCTACATCGGCCAGGGCTACTACGGCACCCACACGCCGTCGCCGATCCTGCGCAACCTGCTGGAAAACCCGGCCTGGTACACCGCCTACACCCCATACCAGCCAGAAATTTCCCAAGGCCGTCTCGAAGCGCTGCTGAACTTCCAGACCCTGATCAGCGACCTCACCGGCCTGCCGATCGCCAACGCTTCCTTGCTCGACGAAGCCACCGCCGCTGCCGAAGCCATGACCTTCTGCAAACGCCTGAGCAAGAACAAAAGCAGCCACGCTTTCTTCGCCTCCGTGCATTGCCACCCGCAGACCCTCGACGTACTGCGCACCCGTGCCGAGCCTCTGGGCATCGACGTGGTGGTGGGCGACGAGCGTGAACTGAGCGACGTGACGCCGTTCTTCGGCGCTCTGCTGCAATACCCGGCAAGCAACGGTGACGTGTTCGATTACCGCGAGCTGACCGAACGCTTCCACGCCGCCAACGCCCTGGTAGCCGTGGCTGCCGACCTGCTGGCCCTGACCGTGCTGACCGCGCCGGGCGAATTCGGCGCCGACGTGGCCATCGGCAGTGCACAGCGCTTCGGCGTGCCGCTGGGCTTCGGTGGCCCACACGCGGCGTACTTCTCCACCAAGGACGCGTTCAAGCGTGACATGCCGGGCCGCCTGGTCGGTGTTTCCGTAGACCGTTTCGGCAACCCGGCCCTGCGCCTGGCCATGCAGACCCGCGAGCAACACATCCGTCGCGAGAAAGCCACCAGCAACATCTGCACCGCGCAAGTACTGCTGGCCAACATCGCCAGCATGTATGCCGTGTACCACGGCCCAAAAGGCCTGACGCAAATCGCCAATCGCGTGCATCACCTGACTGCAATCCTGGCCAAAGGCTTGAGCGCACTGGGCCTGAGCGTCGAGCAGGCGAGCTTCTTCGACACCCTGACGGTGAAGGCCGGCGCGCAAACCGCCGCCCTGCACGACAAGGCACACGCCCAGCGCATCAATCTGCGCGTGGTCGATGGTGAGCGCCTGGGCCTGTCCCTGGACGAAACCACCACTCAGGCCGACGTTGAAACCCTGTGGAGCCTGCTGTCCGACGGCAAGGCCCTGCCGGACTTCGCCGCCCTCGCCGCCTCGGTGCAGAGCGCCATCCCGGCCACGCTGGTGCGTCAGTCACCGATCCTCAGCCACCCGGTGTTCAACCGCTATCACTCGGAAACCGAGCTGATGCGCTACCTGCGCAAACTGGCGGACAAGGACCTGGCGCTGGACCGCACCATGATCCCGCTGGGTTCGTGCACCATGAAACTCAACGCCGCCAGCGAAATGATCCCGGTGACCTGGGCCGAGTTCGGTGCCCTGCACCCGTTCGCCCCGGCCGAGCAAAGCGCTGGCTACCAGCAACTGACCGACGAGCTGGAAGCGATGCTCTGCGCTGCCACCGGTTATGACTCGGTGTCCCTGCAACCGAACGCCGGCTCCCAGGGTGAATACGCAGGTCTGCTGGCGATCCGTGCCTACCACCAGAGCCGTGGCGAAGACCGTCGCGACATCTGCCTGATCCCGTCGTCGGCCCACGGCACCAACCCGGCCACCGCACAAATGGCCGGCATGCGCGTGGTCGTCACCGCGTGCGATGCCCGTGGCAACGTCGACATCGAAGACCTGCGCGCCAAGGCCATCGAGCACCGCGAACACCTCGCCGCGCTGATGATCACCTACCCGTCGACCCACGGCGTGTTCGAAGAAGGGATCCGCGAAATCTGCGGCATCATTCATGACAACGGCGGCCAGGTGTACATCGACGGCGCCAACATGAACGCCATGGTCGGCCTCTGTGCCCCGGGCAAGTTCGGCGGCGACGTTTCGCACCTGAACCTGCACAAGACCTTCTGCATTCCCCACGGTGGTGGCGGCCCGGGCGTCGGCCCGATCGGCGTGAAGTCGCACCTGGCGCCATTCCTGCCGGGCCACGCACAGATGGAGCGCAAGGAAGGCGCCGTTTGCGCGGCACCGTTCGGCAGCGCGAGCATCCTGCCGATCACCTGGATGTACATTCGTATGATGGGTGGCGCGGGCCTCAAGCGTGCTTCGCAGCTGGCGATCCTCAATGCCAACTACATCTCCCGTCGCCTGGAAGAGCACTATCCAGTGCTGTACACCGGCAGCAACGGCCTGGTGGCGCACGAGTGCATCCTCGACCTGCGCCCACTGAAAGACAGCAGCGGCATCAGTGTCGATGACGTCGCCAAGCGTCTGATCGACTTCGGCTTCCACGCGCCGACCATGTCGTTCCCGGTGGCAGGCACGCTGATGATCGAGCCGACCGAAAGCGAATCCAAGGAAGAACTGGACCGCTTCTGCGACGCCATGATCCGCATCCGCGAAGAAATCCGCGCAGTGGAAAATGGCACGCTGGACAAGGACGACAACCCGCTGAAAAACGCGCCGCACACCGCCAAGGAACTGGTTGGCGAGTGGTCGCACCCGTACAGCCGTGAACAAGCGGTTTACCCGGTTGCGTCGCTGATCGAAGGCAAGTACTGGCCACCGGTCGGTCGCGTCGACAACGTGTTTGGCGACCGCAACCTGGTCTGCGCCTGCCCGTCGATCGAAAGCTACGCTTAAACCAATGAGGGGGCGGATTGATCCGCCCCCAATTTCCAGAACACCCCACAACCCTGTGGGAGCGAGCTTGCTCGCGATGACGGACTGACAGCCACCATCGATGTCGACTGAACGACCGCTATCGCGAGCAAGCTCGCTCCCACAGGGATCTGTGCCAAGTCTTATGTTCCGTGAATTCCTATAACAAGAAACCGGAGAACCACCATGTCGTTAAGCGTGTTCGACCTGTTCAAGATTGGCATCGGCCCCTCCAGTTCCCACACCGTCGGCCCGATGCGTGCCGCTGCGCGCTTCGCCGAAGGTTTGCGCCGCGAAAACCTGCTTGAAGCCACCACCTGCGTCAAAGTCGAGCTGTATGGTTCGCTTGGTGCCACCGGCAAAGGCCACGGCAGTGACAAGGCTGTGCTGCTCGGCCTGGAAGGCGAACACCCGGACACCGTGGATACAGAGACCGTCACCGCGCGCCTGCAAGAGATTCGCGGCAACGGCCGCTTGAACCTGCTCGGCGAACACAGCATTGCGTTCAACGAGAAAGAACACCTGGCGATGA
Source organism: Pseudomonas sp. GW823-FHT06E10 (assembly GCF_058794995.1). Taxonomy (NCBI): domain Bacteria; kingdom Pseudomonadati; phylum Pseudomonadota; class Gammaproteobacteria; order Pseudomonadales; family Pseudomonadaceae; genus Pseudomonas; species Pseudomonas sp. GW823-FHT06E10. The sequence continues at coordinate 207,823 of NZ_JBXAHJ010000002.1, forward strand.
TTCGCAAACCGTTGGCCTATCACCCCAATGGCATGATTTTCCGCGCCTTCGACGCCGCGGGCCTGCAGATCCGCAGCCGCGAGTACTACTCGGTCGGCGGCGGTTTTGTGGTCGATGAGGACGCCGCCGGCGCCGACCGCATCGTCGAAGACGCCACACCCCTGACCTTTCCGTTCAAAAGCGCCAAGGATCTTCTCGGTCATTGCGTCAAATACGGGCTGTCCATCAGCCAGGTGATGTTGACCAACGAAAGCGCCTGGCGTCCGGAAGCGGAAACCCGCGCCGGCCTGCTGAAAATCTGGCAAGTGATGCAGGACTGCGTCGCCGCCGGATGCCGCAACGAAGGCATCCTGCCCGGCGGGCTGAAGGTCAAGCGCCGGGCCGCCGCACTGCATCGGCAATTGTGCAAGAACCCGGAATCGTCGTTGCGCGATCCCCTGTCGGTGCTGGACTGGGTCAACCTCTACGCCCTGGCCGTCAACGAGGAGAACGCCAACGGTGGGCGCGTCGTAACGGCACCCACCAATGGTGCAGCGGGGATCATTCCAGCGGTATTGCACTACTACATGCGCTTTATCCCGGGCTCCAATGACGACGGCGTGGTGCGATTCCTGCTGACCGCCGCGGCCATCGGCATTCTGTACAAGGAAAACGCCTCGATCTCCGGCGCCGAAGTCGGCTGTCAGGGTGAAGTCGGCGTCGCCTGCTCGATGGCCGCCGGTGCCTTGTGCGAAGTACTCGGCGGCAGCGTGCAGCAAGTGGAAAACGCCGCGGAAATCGGCATGGAACACAACCTCGGATTGACCTGCGACCCGATTGGCGGGCTGGTGCAAGTGCCTTGCATCGAGCGCAACGCCATGGGCTCGGTCAAAGCCATCAATGCGGTGCGCATGGCGCTGCGCGGCGATGGACAACACTTCGTCTCCCTCGACAAGGTCATCCGCACCATGCGCCAGACCGGCGCCGACATGAAAAGCAAATACAAGGAAACCGCCCGTGGCGGTTTGGCGGTCAACATTATCGAGTGCTGATGCGCGCTCATCTGCACCCTTTTTCAGGAGCTGAATATGTCCACCGAACAACTGTTGAAAACTCCGTTGCACGCACTGCACATCGAACTCGGCGCCCGCATGGTGCCCTTCGCCGGCTACGACATGCCCGTGCAGTACCCGCTGGGCGTGATGAAAGAACACCAGCACACCCGCGACCAGGCGGGGTTGTTCGATGTCTCGCACATGGGCCAGATTCGCCTGACCGGCGCCAATGCCGCCAAGGCCCTGGAAACCCTGGTGCCAGTGGACATCATCGACCTGCCAGTGGGCATGCAGCGCTACGCGATGTTCACCAATGCGACGGGCGGCATCCTCGATGACCTGATGGTCGCCAACCTGGGTAATGACGAACTGTTCCTGGTGGTCAACGCCGCCTGCAAGGACCAGGACCTGGCACACCTGCGCAAGCACATTAGCGACCAGTGCACGATCGAACCGCTGTTCGAAGAGCGCGCCCTGCTCGCCCTGCAAGGCCCGGCTGCAGTGACCGTGCTTGCACGTCTGGCCCCTGAAGTGGCGAAGATGACTTTCATGCAGTTCGCCCGCGTGAAGCTGCTGGGCGTGGACTGCTTTGTCAGCCGTTCGGGTTACACCGGTGAAGACGGTTTCGAAATTTCCGTACCCGCCACCAACGCCGAAGCCCTGGCTCGCGCCCTGCTCGCTGAAGCCGAAGTGGCCGCCATCGGCCTGGGCGCCCGCGACTCCCTGCGCCTGGAAGCGGGTTTGTGCCTGTACGGCCACGACATGAACACCGACACCACCCCGATCGAAGCGAGCCTGCTGTGGGCGATCTCCAAGCCACGTCGCGCTGATGGCGCACGGGCCGGCGGCTTCCCTGGCGCCGAAACCGTATTCGCCCAGCAACAGGCAGGCGTGAGCCGCAAACGTGTAGGTCTGCTACCACAGGAACGCACACCCGTGCGCGAAGGCGCCGAGATCGTCAACGAAGCCGGTGACATCATCGGCAGCGTCTGCAGCGGTGGTTTCGGGCCAACCCTGGGCGGCCCGCTAGCCATGGGTTACGTCGACAGCGCTTACATCGCACTGGACACACCGGTCTGGGCGATCGTTCGTGGGAAAAAGGTGCCTTTGCTTGTAAGCAAAATGCCATTTGTTCCACAGCGCTACTATCGCGGCTGATTGAATGTTCCTATAAGTAACGCGGTTGCGTTAACGGCGCACTAATGTGTAACGCAACCGCCATAAAATAGTGCATTGTTTGGCTATAAGCTTCGATTATGAACTTTGCTTATAACGATCGAAAACAATTGAACAAGGTTAGTGAATAAGGCCCCACTAGTGGACTTACTTTGCCATCAACCTGAGGAAATACGGGGCCTACACGGGGCTTGTTTTTTCTCCCGTAGTTGGCGTAGAGTTTGTTCACTGTGTTTGCATGGGTCGCTTGGAATCGTGACCTGGGCAGTAGCCTACAAGTTAGCTACATCCCGTTCGACGTCTTCTTACTCTCCTGCAACCAGCCCCAGTACTCTTTCATGAGAAGGAGACTGTCATTAATTTTTGCGTCAAAGGAAATAAGAAATGTCCCAACGTCAGAGCGGTACCGTCAAGTGGTTTAACGACGAGAAAGGTTTTGGTTTTATCACTCCTGAAAGCGGTCCGGATCTGTTCGTGCATTTCCGCGCCATCCAGGGCAACGGCTTCAAGAGCCTGAAAGAAGGCCAGAAAGTGACTTTCATCGCCGTGCAGGGCCAGAAAGGCATGCAGGCTGACGAAGTACAAGCAGAAGCCTAATCTTCTGTAACGAAAAAGCCCCTGATGCTGACATCAGGGGCTTTTTTGTGCGCGTAAATCCGTAAAATGGCTTCTTTTTCGCCGAGAGCCTGCCATGTCGAAACACCTGCTTACCCCCCAGGGCGACTTTCCTGCCGCTGGCCTGGGTCGTCGCCTGGCAGCCATGTTCTATGATTTCCTGCTGTGCACCGCCCTGCTGATCGTCACCAGCGGCATCTACAAGATGATCCAGATGGCGATCATCGGCGAAGAAAGGATGCGCACCCTTACCGAAGCCGGGGCGCTGGACGGCGACCCCCTGCTCTCTACGGTCCTGCTGTTCGTACTGTTCGGCTTCTTCGCCAAATTCTGGACCTGGTCCGGTCAGACCCTGGGCATGCAGGTCTGGTGCATCCGCGTTCAGAATGCCGATGGCTCGTCCATCAGCCTGTGGCAGGCGCTGCTGCGCTTTGTGGTGTCGATTGCTTCGTTGCTGTGTGTTGGCCTGGGATTCTTCTGGTCGCTGTTCGACAAACAGAAACGCAGCTGGCATGACATCTACTCCAATACCGAACTGGTGCGGATTCCGAAGAAGACCAAATAATTTCCCGACGCAGAAACCACTGTGGGAGCGAGCTTGCTCGCGATGGCGTGGTGTCAGTCAACTTCAATGGTGACTGATACACCGCCATCGCGAGCAAGCTCGCTCCCACAGTTTTTTTGGGCCTGGTTGAAAGATCTCAGGCGTTACCGGCCAGCTTCATCCGCGCCGCCTGGGTGAAATCGAGCATGCGCTTGAGCGGCCGGATCGCCTGCGGGATCAGTGCCGGATCGACAAAGATCTCGTTCGCCCCTTCCTTCAACGCCTTGAGCGTGCGCTCAAGGGTGTTCATGGCCATCCACGGGCAATGTGCACAACTGCGGCACGCCGCGCCGTTACCCGCCGTTGGGGCTTCGATAAAGACCTTGTCCGGGCACAACTGCTGCATCTTGTAGAAAATGCCGCGGTCGGTCGCAACGATCAGCGTCTTGTTCGGCAGGCTCTGTGCCGCCGCGATCAACTGACTGGTGGAGCCCACGGCGTCCGCCAGTTCGATCACCGAGGTCGGCGACTCCGGGTGCACCAGAATCGCCGCATCCGGGTACAGCGCCTTCATGTCTTCAAGCTGCTTGGACTTGAACTCTTCGTGAACGATGCAGGCACCGTCCCACAGCAGCATGTCGGCACCGGTCTGGCGCTGGATGTAGGTCCCCAGGTGCTTGTCCGGGCCCCAGATGATGGTCTCGCCGTTGTCCATCAGGCTTTCGACGATCTCCAGCGCACAGCTTGAAGTCACCACCCAATCCGCTCGGGCCTTTACCGCAGCCGAAGTGTTGGCGTACACCACCACCGTGCGCTCCGGGTGCTGATCGCAGAACGCGGAAAACTCGTCCACAGGGCAACCCAGGTCGAGCGAACAGGTCGCTTCGAGCGTCGGCATCAGCACGCGTTTTTCCGGGTTGAGGATCTTGGCAGTCTCACCCATGAACTTCACGCCGGCGACGACCACGGTCTTGGCCGGATGGGCGTTGCCGAAACGGGCCATTTCCAACGAGTCGGAAACACAACCGCCCGTCTCTTCGGCCAGCGCCTGAATGACAGGGTCACAATAGAAGTGGGCCACCAGCACCGCGTCCTGAGCTTTGAGCTCGGCAGCGATGGCAGCACGGTAATAAGCCTCTTCATCGGCAGTCAGCGGCTTGGGCTGTTTGGCGTCGAGGTGGGCTTGAACCAGAAGGCGTTCGGAAATTTGCGTCATGTTCGCAAGACCTGCAGGCGCATTCGCGCGAAAGTCGAGTATACACCCGGCTCCGGACCCTACGGGGTACCGCCGGGAAAGTGAGTATTCATCAGGCACGGACAGCGTTGAAGCTGCGCAAGGCTACAGAATATCCGATGGATGCAAAAGGTGATTCTGATCTGCGTCATGGGCAGCAGCCCGCAACGAGGCGGACCTGAATCGCGGGCAAAAAAAAACCCGGAAATCCTCACTTGCGTGGGCCTTCCGGATTTTCTAAACCGCCAAAAATGGTGGGTCGTGTGGGATTCGAACCTACGACCAATTGGTTAAAAGCCAACTGCTCTACCAACTGAGCTAACGACCCGCTGTGTGGTGGCGCGTATAATACTGATTTTTAAGGACTATTCAACACCTATTTTGAAATAAATCAAAAATAAGGGGTTGGATCGCTGATTCCGGCCGCTGCAAAGCCTTCCGCACGCAGTCGGCAGCTGTCGCACTTGCCGCACGCACGGCCTTCATCGTCGGCCTGATAGCAGGAAACGGTCAGCCCGTAGTTCACGCCAAGCTTCACGCCCGCCTGGACGATCTGCGCCTTGCTGAGGTTTTGCAGCGGTGCCTGAATACGGAAGCCATTGCCTTCAACACCGGCTTTGGTTGCCAGGTTGGCCATGCGCTCGAACGACTCGATGAACTCGGGACGGCAGTCCGGGTAACCGGAGTAATCCACGGCGTTGACGCCGATGAAGATGTCCCGTGCGCCGAGTACTTCTGCCCAGCCCAGGGCCAGGGACAGGAACACCGTGTTACGCGCAGGCACGTAAGTCACGGGAATGCCTTCACCGAGCTCCTCTGGAATATCGATACTGCTGTCGGTCAGGGCCGAGCCGCCCATGCCGTTCAGGTTCAGGCCGATCACCTTGTGCTCGACCACACCCAGGTCCCGCGCCACACGCTCGGCGGCGTACAGTTCGGCGTGAGAGCGCTGGCCGTAGTCGAAGCTCATGGTGTAGCAGCTGTAGCCTTCGGCGCGCGCCATGGCCACGACGGTCGCCGAGTCCAGGCCACCGGACAGCAGGATGACCGCACGTTTTTCAGCAGTATTGAGTTGTTCAGTCATTTCAGCGCCCCGGCTCGTCATTCCATAGATATTTATGCAGCTGCAATTGCAAACGCACTGGCAGGTTGTCTGCCACCACCCAGTCCGCCAGATCCCGGGCATTGAGATCATGGTGACTTGGCGAGAACAGGACTTCACCGGCGCGCTGGTCCAGACCGTATTGGATCAGCTTGGAAACGGACCAGTCATAGTCCTCTCGCGAGCAGATGACAAACTTCACCTGATCGTTGGGCGTGAGCAGCTCGATGTTTTCGTAGCGGTTGCGGTGTGCTTCCTTCGAACCCGGGGTTTTCAGGTCGACAACGCGACTGACCCGGGAATCTACTGCCGAGATATCGATGGAGCCACTGGTTTCCAGTGACACTTCGTAACCGGCGTCACACAAGCGCTTGAGCAAGGGAATGGCGTTGGGCTGTGCCAGGGGCTCGCCGCCCGTGACGCAGACGTAACGCGGGCGAAATCCTGCGACCTGCTCGAGGATGTCGTCGAGCGTGCGAATGGTCCCGCCGGTGAACGCGTAGGCGCTGTCGCAGTATTGGCAACGCAGAGGGCAACCGGTCAGGCGCACAAAAACAGTGGGCAGGCCAGCAGTCCGCGTTTCACCCTGCAACGAGTAGAAAACTTCGGTGATTCTCAATGTGTCTTGCATAGTCGCCACGGGCGTAACAGCTAAACAGGCTGTCCGCCTCCGTCAGGCACTTGAAGGAACCCCGGCAAAGCGCAGGCCCCCAAAAGCGTGTTTCATAAAAAGGGCGTGAATTCTAACGAAAAAACCCGCGACAAGCGCGGGTTTCTTTGAAACGGGTCAAGCAGGCTTACATTTTTTGCAGATCGCGCTGGGCCAACTGAGCGGCGGAAGTGCCCGGATATTGGGAAACCACCTGCTGCAGAATGCCTTTGACTCGGTCGGTATGCCCCAAGCGGCGCTCTACATCAGCGAGCTTGTACAGCGAGTCCGGCACTTTGGCGTGCTTGGGATACAACTGCGAAACCTTGGCAAATGCCTGACCTGCGCCTTGCAGATCGCCTTTGGCCAGGTTCACTTCGCCCAACCAGTATTGGGCGTTGCCCGCGTACTGGCTGTTCGGGTATTTGCGCAGGAATGCGGCAAAAGCCTGACTGGCCTTGTCGAAATCCTTGGCTTTGATCAGGTCGAAGGCAGCATCGTAGTAGAGCTTTTCCTTCGCCGGATCCGCCGGTTCGCTACCTGCGGCCGGTGCCTGGGCGGCAGCTGCCCCTGCACCAGCTGCTGCACCGGGGGCGTTCAAATCGCCACCGGTGGAAGAATTTTCAGGAGTCGCGGCTGGTGCAACGCCGGTTCCTATGCGCCGATCAAGATCCTGATATCGCTCCAGGTTTTCCTGCTTCATGCGCGCTACATCATTTTGCAGAACTTCAATCGCACCTTGCTGGCGCTCGATCTGTTGCTGCATTGATTGCAGTTGGTTGAACAGCTCGCCCTGTGCCGAGACAGGGGCCGAAACCCCTCCCCCGGCATAGGCGCCGTTCGTACCGTAACCTGCAGGCGGATAACTGCTCCCGCTATTGTTATAGCCGGAGTCGTTATCGACCACAGGAACCGCAGCCCACACCGCAAGCGGCGCGAGGCTGAGAGCCAGAACAGTTACAGCACGACGGCACGTTCGCATGACGAATTACTTACGCAGTTCGACGCGACGGTTTTGAGCCCAGGACTGCTCGTCGTTGCCGGTAGCAACTGGACGCTCTTCGCCGTAGGAAACCAGTTCCAGCTGAGCTGGGGAAACACCTTGCAGTACCAGGTAGCGCTGAACGGCTTTCGCACGACGCTCGCCCAGTGCCATGTTGTACTCACGAGTACCACGTTCGTCGGTGTTGCCTTCCAGAACAACGCGAGCGCCGTTTGCTTTCAGGTCTTTGGCGTGAACGTCCAGAGCGCGCATGGCTTCTGGCTTCAGGTCCGAGCTGTCGTATTCGAAGTAGAAAGTGGTGATAGCGCGCAGAGCAGCTTCTTCGCTCAGGGAGCCGTCAACTGCACCAGTGTTTGCGCCGTAACCAGCGTTTGGATCTACCGCGCCTTCACCGGCATTGTCGCCGCCTTTGGACGAGCAACCTACAGCTACAGCCATGGCCAGTGCCAGCGCAGCAAATTTACCAAACTTCAGCATTTCCATCGTGAAACTCCTAATGAACCCCAGTGTGTTAAGTACAACGTATAGCGCCGCGTCAGTTCAGGTAAGGGGACCAGGAAGGTTCTCTGACTTCGCCTTGTGCGGTAGGAAGCGGGAGCCTTACGCGTCCATTGATGGACACGAGCATCAAGACTCCCCGGCCCTGCTGGCGGGTGGCGTAGATTACCATGGTGCCGTTGGGCGCAACAGTAGGCGACTCGTCCAGAGTGCTATCAGTGAGGATTTTTACACTACCGCGCTGCAAATCCTGGGCCGCCACCTTGAAATTGGTGAAGCCATCCTGACGGTGAATCATGACAAGCGTCTTTTCATCAGCCGACAGTTTAGGGTTGGCGTTGTAGTTACCGACGAAAGTCACGCGTTCGGCACCGCCACCACCGGCACTGGTCTTGTAGATCTGCGGTTTGCCGCCACGGTCGGAAGTGAAGTAGATGGTCGAGCCATCCTTGCCCCAGAACGGTTCGGTGTTGATGCCAGGACCGTTGGTGACGCGGCTGATCTGACGCGAACCCAGGTTCATCACGTAGATGTCCGGGTTGCCGTCTTTCGACAGTACGAACGCCAGGCGATTGCCATCCGGTGACCAGGCTGGCGCACCGTTCAGGCCTTCGAAGTTGGTGATCTGCTCACGGCGACCGGTGTCGATGTTCTGCATGAAGATGCGTGGACGCTTCTGCTCGAAGGAGACATAAGCGATGCGCTTGCCATCCGGTGCGAAACGCGGCGACAGGATCGGCTCGCGCGACTGCAGCAGGGTCACGGCGCGAGCACCGTCGTAGTCCGAACGTTGCAGGGTGTAGCGAGTGTTGTTCTCGGAGAAACGCTCGGCCGTTACGTACAGCAGGCGAGTCGAGAAGGCACCCTTGATACCCGTGAGTTTTTCGAACGACTGGTCGGAGATGTAGTGCGCCATGTCGCGCAACTGATCGACGCCGCCGGACACGCTGCCGGTCAGCACTTGCTGCTCGGTGGCCACGTTGAACAGTGCGTATTGCACCTGCAGGCGACCGCCCGCCGGCACAATGCTGCCGACCATGACGTACTGGGCACCCAGCGCCTTGAAGTCACGGAAGATGATTTCGCTGGCCTGGCTCGGCTGGCTGATCATGTTCTGCTTTGGAAGCGGCGAGTAGTAACCCGAGTTGCGCAGGTCGTTACCGATGATTTCCGCCATGTCGTCCGGCAGTACGCTACCGCCCTGGAAGCCGAACGGCACGACTGCGATCGGGGTCGCTCGATCGCTGCCGCTGGTAACCAGAATGTTTTTCTCATCTGCCATCGCCATCCCTGCCATGCAGCAGATAACGACCAGCATTCCTCGAAGAAGGTTTCTCACAAGGCTAGATCCTCAGGTGTGAATGTCATCTTGAATGAACGATACGGAGCGAAATCACTCGGCTTCATTCCCTGCATTTCTGTCAAACGTCCAATATTCTTCACCGCTGCAACAGCCGATGCGTCAAACGGACCGTCGCCACTGGACTTGGACACGCTGACCGAAGTCACCGTACCGTCCGGCAACATGCCGATTTGCAACACGACCGTCATGCCTTTGCGTGCTGAAGGTGGACGAGCCCAGCCTTCCGCTGCACGCGCACGAATCAGGTCATCGAAACTGCCGGCGACTTCGTCGCCCTGCTCATCGGCCAAGGCCTGTTGACGCTGCGGCGTGTCTGAAAGCAAATCTGCCAGGGCCTGGGCCTTTTTGTCTTCGGCGGATTTACGCGCCGCATCCTGCGATTTCTTCTTCGCAGCATCGGCAGCAGCTTTCTTCTTCGCTTCCTCGGCGACTTTCTTCTTCGCCTCTTCAGCTTCAGCTTTCTTCTTGGCGTCTTCCGCGGCTTTCTTCTTCGCGTCTTCGACGATCTTTTTCTTGGCTTCTTCAGCGGCCGCTTTCTTGGCCTCTTCTTCCGCAGCTTTCTTGGCTTCTTCTTCAGCTTTCTTCTTGGCTATATCAGCCAATTGTTTCTCTTCTGCCTTCTTGGCTTCCGCGGTTTTCTTCGCATCGTCGGCTTTCTTGGCTTCATCAGCCTTTTTCGCCTCGTCCGCTTTCTTCGCCTCGTCGGCCTTCTTGGCTTCTTCGGCCTTTTGAGCAGCCTCTTCTTTCTTTTGTTCCGCAGCCTTCACCGCTTCCTGCTCGACCTTTTTCTGTTCCATCTGCTCGACTTCGGTCTGACGCGCAGCAGATTTCTGCGCCTCACCGGCAATCTTCTGATTGGTCTGGGTGGTCGCCCGACTTTTCGATTTCAGCTGGTACAAGGTCGCCTGGACAATCGGCTTGGCCGGCGGCAGTTCCGGGGTAAAGGCAAAGCTGACGAACAGCATGCCGAACACCAGCACGTGCAAGCCAATCGCCCAGACACTAGGCCAGAAGTAGCTTTCCGAGGCGGACGGCTCTCGCTGTTGCTGCATCAGGGCGCCTCGGTAATCAAGCCAACATTACCGACCCCGGCTTTCTGCAACCCGCCCATGGCGCCCATTACGGAGCCGTAATCGACACTCTTGTCGCCGCGAATGAAGACCTGGGTACGCTTGCCGCCTTCGTTACCGACGCGAATGATCTTGGTCACCGCGTCAGTCATCTGCGGCAGGGTCATGGCCCGATCCTGCTGCTTTTCGGTGTCGACTTCGCTACCAAGGTTCCAGTAGTAGGTCTTGTCGGATTTGATGGAAATGGTCAGGACCTGGGTGTTGTTGTCCTGCGGCAAGGCTTCGCTGGAAACCTTGGGCAGATCAACTTTCACGCCCTGATTGAGCATCGGCGCGGTCACCATGAAGATGACCAGCAGTACCAACATCACGTCGATGTAAGGCACTACGTTCATCTCGGCGACCGGCTTGCGCTTTTTGCGAGCTCGAGCGATTAAAGCCATTGGAAATTACCTGCTTATTCTTCGCTGGTGTGCACTTTGCGGTGCAGGATCGCCTGGAACTCGTCGGCGAAGGTGTAGTAGCGGCCCAGCAGGGTTTCACTGCGCGCAGCAAAACGGTTGTAAGCGATAACAGCTGGAATGGCAGCGAACAGACCGATGGCCGTGGCGATCAGTGCTTCGGCAATACCCGGGGCCACAGTGGCCAGGGTCGCTTGCTGGGCGGTTGCCAGGCCACGGAAGGAGTTCATGATCCCCCAGACGGTGCCGAACAGACCGATGTACGGGCTGACGGAACCAACGGTGGCCAGGAAGGGCAGGCTCTGCTCAAGCTTTTCTTCTTCGCGGGAAATGGCAACGCGCATGGCACGCGCCACGCCTTCCATGACCGCTTCCGGGTCAACGCCTGACTGCTGGCGCAGACGGGAGAATTCCTTGAAACCGGCACGGAAGATTTGTTCGACACCCGAATCAGGGTCCGGATTGCTGCCGGCCTGACGGTACAGCTTGGACAGGTCGATACCTGACCAGAAGCGCTCTTCAAAGCTCTCCAGGGCACGTCGACCGGCGCGCAGCAGGTTGCTGCGCTGAAAGATCATGATCCACGAGGTCACCGATGCGGCTACCAGGATCAGCATTACCAGTTGCACCACGATACTGGCATTGCTGACCAGGCTCCACATGGAGGAATGGTCGACGACGTTAGCTTCCACGCTTTATCTCCTGCTTTGAGTGTGTACCCGCGCCGCTCACGTCGGCAAAGGCCGCTCGTAAAGCTTCGGGAATGGCCCGGGGTTTTAAACTTTCAGTGCGCACACAGGCCACCAGAAACTGCCCTTCGCAGAGCAGTGCGTTATCCGTTGCTCGCCTGACCTGCTGCTTGAAGCGCAGGCTGGCACGGTTCAATTCGATTACTTCAGCGCTTACCAACAGTTCGTCATCCAGTCGCGCCGGCGCGTGGTAGCGCGCTTCGCTGGAATGCACGACGAACAACAGGTCCTCCCCTGCCAGCTGCGATTGGGCAAAGCCCAGATCTCGTAGCCGCTCGGTTCGAGCCCGTTCCATAAACTTGAGGTAATTAACGTAATACACGATGCCGCCCGCATCGGTGTCCTCGTAATAAACGCGACAACGATGTGCGAAAGGCTCAAGCCCGTTTTGCGCGCGCATACTCTAGTGCTTACTCCTCAGGTTGCCAATCCGGCATGGCAACTGTTTTTCATTGTTCTGCGGCTTTCACGTGAAAGTACGGTCCTGGGACCCTACATTGCCCGAAAAAATCAGCACGCAATGTTAATTAATCGTCAGCGGCTTCAAGAAACTCGTCTACCACGGGCATTTCGCCCAATCGTGACGGAATGTTTAAGCCGAAATGCAGGTAGGCATGCCGCGTCACCACCCGCCCCCGTGGCGTGCGCATGATGTAACCCTGCTGGATCAGGTAAGGCTCCAGCACGTCTTCGATGGTGTGACGCTCTTCACTGATGGCGGCGGCCAGGCTGTCGACCCCGACTGGCCCGCCGTCGAATTTCTCGATCATGGTCAACAACAGACGCCGGTCCTGGTGATCGAAGCCACGTTCGTCGACGTCCAGCAGGTTCAGCGCCAGGTCGGCAATCGGCTTGGTGATATGCCCCTTGGCGCGAACTTCGGCGAAATCACGCACCCGGCGCAGCAGCCGGTTGGCGATCCGTGGCGTGCCACGGGCACGGCGGGCGATTTCGAAGGCGCCTTCCGGGTCCAGCGGCAAACCGAGGATACTCGCCGAACGACTGACAATCGTCGACAAATCGGCGTTGTTGTAGAACTCAAGACGCTGAACGATGCCGAAACGGTCACGCAACGGGTTGGTGAGCATCCCCGCCCGCGTCGTTGCGCCGACCAGCGTGAACGGCGGCAGATCCAGCTTGATCGAACGCGCGGCCGGACCTTCGCCGATCATGATGTCGAGCTGGAAATCCTCCATGGCCGGGTACAGCACCTCTTCAACGATGGGCGACAGGCGATGGATCTCGTCGATAAACAGCACATCGTGGGGTTCAAGGTTGGTCAACAGCGCCGCCAGGTCACCGGGGCGCTCCAGCACCGGCCCCGAGGTGCTCTTGATCGATACGCCCATTTCTTGGGCGATGATGTTGGCGAGGGTGGTCTTGCCCAGGCCGGGCGGCCCGAAGATCAGCGTGTGATCCAGGGATTCATTACGACCGCGCGCAGCCTGAATGAACAACTCCATCTGCTCGCGAACGGTCGGTTGGCCAATATATTCGGCCAGGCTGACCGGGCGAATGGCTCGGTCCTGGACTTCTTCGCGCTCACGCGGACTGTGCGTGGCAGCGATCAGACGATCAGCTTCAATCACTTAGATCATTCCCTTCAAGGCGCGGCGGATCATGTCTTCACTGCTCAAATCTTTCTCCTTGATCGCAGACACTGCCTTGCTCGCTTCCTGGGGCTTGTAGCCCAGGGAAATCAAGGCGCTGACGGCGTCAGTCTCGGCAGTGTTCACCGGAGCCGGACCATCCGGCTGGTTCGGCACCAGGGCGAACATGGCCGGTACGGTTTCCCAGGCCTTGAAGCGATCCTTGAGTTCCACCAGCAAACGCTCGGCGGTTTTCTTGCCGACGCCCGGGACCTTGGTCAGCGCCGACGTGTCCTGTGACTGTACACAACGAACCAGTTCGTCGACTTCCAGGCTCGACATCAAGGCCAGGGCCAGTTTCGGCCCGACGCCATTGAGACGGATCAATTCGCGAAAAAAGTCGCGTTCACGCTTGCCGACAAAACCATAGAGTAACTGTGCGTCTTCGCGCACGACCAAATGCGTGTGCAAGGTTAGCGGCTCACCGACCGACGGCAAGCGGTAAAGGGTCGTCATGGGCACTTCAAGTTCATAGCCCAGGCCATTTACATCCAGGATCAGATGGGGAGGCTGCTTCTCAGCCAGGGTGCCGCGCAAACGTCCAATCACGTTACAAATCCTTGAGCGTTGGCCAGCTCATGGCCAGCGACTGATAGAGCGAGGAATACCGCCGACAACACAGGCGGAATACCCTCACTCCATGAAAATGATTGCTGATGCTATCAGAGACGCAGGCGCCCGCCACGACTGCGTGCAGCTCCCAGACCATGGGGCAACAGACTGGAACGGGTATGAGCGTGGCAGATGGCAATGGCCAGGGCATCCGAAGCATCGATCTGCGGTTTGCTGGTGAGTTTGAGCATGTGCATGACCATCATCTGCACCTGTTCCTTGTTGGCCGCACCGGTGCCGACGACCGCCTGCTTGACCTGGGTTGCAGTGTATTCGGCAATTTCCAGGCTTTCCTCGGCTCCCGCCACGATCGCGGCACCACGGGCCTGCCCCAGTTTCAGGGCGGAATCGGCGTTACGGGCCATGAACACCTTTTCGATCCCCATGGTCACCGGGTGGTAAGTCTGAATGATCTCCCGCACCCCGCGGTAGACAATCTGCAGCCGCTCATGCAGCTCGCCGGCACCGGTGCGGATACAACCGGAGGCGACGTACTCACAGCCACGGCCGGTATCGCGAACCACACCGTAACCGGTGATGCGCGAACCGGGGTCGATACCAAGAATTAAAGTCATAACGCCTGCGGATAAATTGAAATAACGCGTCGGCCAGAACACCGCACGCTGTAGGAGCGAGCTCGCTCGCGATGGACCTTAACGATAACGCAACGTTTGAAATCAGCGTCGCTCTCAGGTTTATCGCGAGCAAGCTCGCTCCTACAAAGACGGCGCTCTCAACCGAGCTGCGCGGCCACCGACTCCGGAATCTCCGCGTTGGAATAGACGTTTTGCACGTCATCCAGGTCTTCGAGCATGTCGATCAGCTTGAGGACTTTCTCGGCGCCTTCCAGATCGAGCTCGGCGCTGGTGGTCGGCAACATGACGATTTCAGCGTCGTCACCCTTGAAGCCCGCCGCTTCCAGTGCGTTACGCACGGAATAGAATCCGGCAAACGAGGTGAAAACGTCGATCGAACCGTCTTCGTTGGTCACCACGTCATCGGCGTCGGCTTCCATGGCGGCTTCCATCAGTGCGTCTTCGTCAACGCCGGCAGCGAAGGAGATCTGCCCCTTGCGCTCGAACAGATAGGCCACCGAACCGTCAGTCCCCAGGTTGCCACCGCACTTGCTGAACGCGTGACGAACAGCGGCTGCGGTGCGATTACGGTTGTCGGTCATGCATTCGACCATCACCGCCACGCCGCCCGGACCGTAACCTTCGTAGGTCAGTTCGACCACGTCGTCCGTGTCGGCAGCGCCGGTTCCGCGGGCGACGGCACGATCGATGATGTCGCGGCTCATGTTCGCACCCAGGGCCTTGTCCAGGGCCAGGCGCAGACGCGGATTGGAGCCTGGATCACCACCACCCTGACGGGCAGCGACGGTCAGCTCACGAATCCACTTGGTGAAGATCTTGCCCCTCTTGGCATCCTGACGTTCTTTGCGGTGCTTGATGTTCGCCCACTTGGAATGACCTGCCATAACTCGCTCCGAATTCTCTTTGAAACATTGCCCGCCGCGCTGCATTGCGCCGGCCGGCAAACAAAAATCTTGAACTGCTCTGCCTATAAAGGAAAGGGCGCATCCACAGATGCGCCCTTCAGGTCAGCCTTACTCGGCCTTAGGCGTTTCGCGCAGACGAATGTGCAGTTCGCGCAATGCCTTGGCATCCACCTGGCCCGGCGCCTGAGTCATGACATCCGCCGCGCTCTGGGTTTTCGGGAAGGCGATCACTTCACGGATCGACTGGGCGCCGGTCATCAGCATGACCAGACGGTCCAGACCGAAGGCCAGGCCACCGTGCGGTGGCGCGCCGTATTTCAGGGCATCGAGCAGGAAGCCGAATTTCTCTTCCTGTTCCGCTTCGTTGATGCCCAACAGACGGAACACCGACTGCTGCATCTCTTTACGGTGGATACGGATCGAACCGCCACCCAGTTCGGTACCGTTCAATACCATGTCGTAGGCACGGGACAGAGCGCCAGCCGGGTTGGCCTCCAGCTCTTGCGGGGTGCACTTCGGCGCGGTGAACGGGTGGTGCAAGGCGGTGAAGCTGCCGTCGTCGTTTTCTTCAAACATCGGGAAGTCGACGACCCACATTGGTGCCCACTTGCAGGTCAGCAGGTCCAGGTCGTGGCCGAGCTTGATCCGCAGCGCGCCCAGGGCTTCGCTGACGATCTTCGCCTTGTCGGCGCCGAAGAACACGATATCGCCGTCGACCGCACCGACGCGATCGAGGATCACGTTGAGGTTGTCTTCAGGGATGTTCTTCACGATTGGCGACTGCAGGCCTTCAACGCCCTTGGCACGCTCGTTGACCTTGATGTACGCCAGGCCCTTGGCACCGTAGATGCCGACGAACTTGGTGTAGTCGTCGATCTGCTTGCGCGGCATGCTCGCCCCGCCAGGTACGCGCAAGGCGGCGATACGGCATTTCGGGTCGTTGGCCGGGCCGCTGAACACCTTGAAGTCGACTTCCTTGAGCTGATCGGCCACGTCCACCAGTTCCAGCGGGTTACGCAGGTCTGGCTTGTCGGAACCGTAGCGGCGCATGGCTTCTTCGAAGGTCATGTGCGGGAACTCGCCGAATTCCAGGCCCAGCACTTCCTTGAACAAGTTGCGGATCATTTGCTCGGTCAGGCCCATGATCTCTTTTTCATCGAGGAAGCTGGTCTCGATGTCGATCTGGGTGAATTCCGGCTGACGGTCGGCACGCAGGTCTTCGTCACGGAAGCACTTGGCGATCTGGTAGTAACGGTCGAAGCCGGCCACCATCAGCAGTTGCTTGAACAGCTGCGGCGATTGCGGCAAGGCGAAGAACGAACCGGCATGAGTACGGCTCGGCACCAGGTAGTCGCGTGCGCCTTCCGGGGTGGCACGGGTCAGGATCGGCGTCTCGACGTCGAGGAAGCCGTTCTCGTCCAGGAAGCGGCGGATGCTGGTGGTCATGCGCGAGCGCAGACGCAGCTTCTCGGCCATTTCCGGGCGACGCAGGTCGAGGAAGCGATAGCGCAGGCGGGTTTCTTCGCCGACGTCGGAGAACTCGTTCAGCGGGAACGGCGGGGTTTCCGACTCGTTCAGCACTTCCAGCTCGTAGCCCAGGACTTCGATCATGCCCGACGCCATGTTGGCGTTGGTCGCGCCGGCCGGACGCAGGCGAACCTTGCCGGTGATCTTCACGACGTACTCGCTGCGCACGCGATCGGCAGCGGCGAAGGTTTCAGCACGGTCAGGATCGAACACGACCTGGGCCAGACCATCACGATCACGGATATCGAGGAAAATCACCCCACCGTGGTCACGGCGACGGTGGACCCATCCGCAAAGGGTAATTTCCTGGCCGTCCAGGCTTTCGTTCAGTTGGCCGCAATAATGGCTGCGCATCATGGTCGTGGTTTCACTTCTCGTAATTCGAAATTCGGTGGAGATCCTACAGCAGCCCCGCCTTTTAAAAAGTCGTCGGGTGATGCAAGAGCACGCGTGTCGTTCAACTCAGGTTCCAGACCTTAGTCAGCTTTGTCGCCGCCGGCCAGGTTCTTCTTGGAACCGGTCTTGAAATCGGTTTCGTACCAACCCGTGCCGCTGAGGCGGAAGCCCGGCATGGACAGCAACTTTTTAAGCTCTGGCGCCTGACAGGCAGGGCAGTCGACCAGCGGTGCATCGCTGATCTTTTGAATGGCTTCCAACTGATGACCACAGGAAGCACATTGATAATCGTACATCGGCATGGAGGTTGTCTCGGCGATCAGATTGCTACCGCGAACGCAGGGTTTTGCGGCAAAGAGCGGGATTATATCCATTAAATGCGGCCTGTGCAGCCGTAAGACTGCACAGACCGACACTCTGCTGTTTTCGCCGCCCAGACTAGGCCGTGGCGATGCAACCCCCTTCCTTGAGACTGTGCACGACACAGACAACCCGCACCAACCCACTGAAGTTCCTTACCCCGCCGTGACGCAAATGAACTTCGCGATCCACATGAGACAACAGGTTGTTGACCGAGCAACCATTGACCCGGGCCATCCCCCCCAAAATACCCCAATAAACCTGCTCGAGCCGCAAACAGGTGGCGAAGCCATTCAATCGCACGGAGCGGGACAAGGGCTGCGCCAGCCCCATATCGAACTCGCGAACAAACGGATCAACCTTTACATCCTTGTGCGAACCGTATCGCCCCTCTTCCTGCCTTTCATAAACCATAACGCTGACACTCCCTTGCCATCCTGGTTTCTTTAAGCGCAACTGTCTGTCGACTTATAAAAACGCAGATACAAAGGTCTTTTCCAGCCGACTTTATGACCCTCGACGTAGGATAAGCCAACAACGTTTGGCAGACCCCGGAGAGCGTCCTACTCCGGACATTTTCCCACGCAGCGAAGCGATACCCCCTTCAGAAGCACCTAATGGAATGGCGTAGGAAAGAAGAGCGCGAACAACACTTCAAGGTGCCTGACAAAACCCGCCGTTGTGCCGCAGCCCCGGAACTTCGGGCAACCCGTGGCAAATCCCCCCCAAAAAGTGCCGCCGGACGCGCTGATTTGAGTAGCCTGCGGCTTTGCTGTTAAATAGACAGCGTGTCGCCAGCGCCCATTTTTACCGGGCTCGGCGCATAGGCTGATACCGGGCACGTGTCCAACGCCTCTTTATTATCTTGAAGCGAACCGTGCGCCATCAGCTCTTCCTTGTGAGCTGTCTTAACGTGAGTTAATCAAAATGTTGAAAATCGTCCATCTGTTGATAGGCGCAGCGGCCTTGCTGCTGTCCTTCATCCCTAGCCTGCAATCCGAAGCCTTACCTTACCTGCAACAACCCGACGCGCTGTACCTGGCCTTTTTCGGCCTGCTCAACCTCACACTTGCGCCTGTCATCCCTTACTGGAACAAAGGCCCGCGTCACCAACTGCAAAACCTGGTCAGCGCCCTGCTGGTTCTGAGCGTGGTCCTGCAGACCCTGACGCTGATCGCACCGATGCCCGTCATCGCCGGTCAACCCGCTGTACTGTTCAGCCTGGTCGCAGCCCTGATCGCCGTTACCCTGCACCTGGGCATCAGCTTCTACAAGTCGTCACCAGCCGCCACCTCGCCAAGCTACGACATGAGCAACCGCGATACCGGCACCGTCAAGTGGTTCAACACATCCAAAGGCTTCGGCTTTATCTCCCGCGACTCCGGTGACGATATCTTCGTCCACTTCCGGGCCATTCGCGGCGAAGGCCACCGTGTCCTGGTCGAAGGCCAGCGCGTGGAGTTCTCCGTCATGAATCGTGACAAGGGCCTACAAGCCGAAGATGTGATCGCCGCACTGCCGCGCCGCTGATTCAAGGCTAAAAAAAACCGCGCACAGCTGAGCTGTCCGCGGTTTTTTCATGCCTGCGACGCTCTTAATAGTGCGGCGGCGGCGCCTCTTCTTCGAATGACTCGAACTGCCCGACCATTTCCTCCTGCCGTTTGAGCAGCGCAGCCATTTGCAGCTGCAGGCGCTCGACCACCCGCTGCTGCGCCACCAGCACATCGTTCAACGCCTGGATGGTGTCATCCTGAAACGCCAGACGGCTTTCAAGCTCGGTAACGCGCTCTTCCAGGCTCATGCTTCAGCCCTCCAGAAACGTAAATTCATCGGTCAAAATCAAGCGCAAACGTTCGCGAATCGCGGCGATCTGCTCCGAACTGTAGGGTTTCGCCGGATGCTTACCCCAAACCGGCGCTGGCCAGGCGGCATCTTCGCGCTTGCGCACAATCACATGCATGTGCAACTGACTCACGACATTGCCCAGCGCCGCCACATTCAACTTGTCCGCATCGAACGCGTCCTTGAGCACTTGCGACAGCACTGTTGTTTCCTGCCAAAGCTGTTGTTGCTCTAGGACATCTAACTGAAATATCTCGCTGATAGCCTCGCGACGAGGTACCAGGATGAACCAGGGATAGTTCGAATCGTTGGACAGCAGCAACCGGCAGAGCGGAAAGTCCCCGATCGGTAACGTGTCTTGTTGAAGTCGTGGATCTAAAGTGAACACTGCGCGTACTCCCGCCGGGCCATCATTTTTCAGCTTAGCGCCCATCCAGAGGGACAGCGCACCAAGCGACCGGACGGCAGCATACCTGCGAACGGCGCAGGCTTCACGGCGAACCTTGCATCGAAGCCACGAGCGCCAGTGGAAAGCTGACAGCCGCCCCCGAATGGGACAATTTTCGCTGCCGCGCACCCTTACAGAACCGAACGACAGGCAACAAACGCCGAAATGACTGATCAACAAGGAAAAGTTCGCTACAGGCAAGCGGCCAACAGAGATGAATTCAGTACAGGGCTAAAATTTTTTGCACCAAAACCGCACAGTGGGTCTACGCTGAACGCTTCGACATCCGCCATTTACTCAGTGGTGGGGTGAACCGGTAACATTTTTGGTTGCCAGACTGTCGACCAGAAGGCCGAAACATGATGTCAGGCAAGGCGTCAAGCCCAAACTAAAAGCGCTTGAACCCCCCGGTTTTATGAGGTTTTTACAGCACCTGGCAGTCAATTATAAAATAATCGTGAAAAAACACGATTTTGTGCACGCTTGTTGCATTCATACCCAACATCGCCCGAGTCGCACCCGCTGGAAGCGGAGGCCCTCAGGCAAAAAAAACAGTGGCAAGGTAGCCCGATGGAGATTCAAACGTTTCACCAGGACTCTTTTTACCGACGACAAGGCGCAAAAAACAGCATTAAAGTTGTCCGCCCGGTTGCGTCGGAGCTGGAAATTTGCGACATCTACCACGCTGTTTGCGACAGGGTCGTAAAGAAGGCGAAAGGTTAGATGCGCAAGTATCGCCAACATTGTCGGCGTGATATAAGTTTGCGCCGACACAAAAAGAAAGAGCCGCCCAGATAATAAAACAGGTGGGACGGCAGTACTCTTCTAAAACCAAAGGAGCAAATCACGATGCGCGTGATGAAGTGGAGCATGATCGCACTGGCAGTTGCAGCAGCAGCCAGTACCCAATTGGCTACGGCCGCCCCTTTCGTAAGTGACCAGGCTGAAGCCAAAGGTTTTGTTGAAGACAGCACGCTGAACTTGCTGGTTCGCAACTACTACTTCAACCGTGATAACAAAGACGGTGCCCGTGACCAGAAAGACTGGACCCAGGGCATCTGGGCTAACTACAGCTCCGGTTACACCCAAGGCCTGATCGGTGTCGGCGTTGATGCGTACGGTTACCTGGCAATCAAGCTGGACGGTGGTGACGGCACTAGCGGTAGCGGCAACATGAGCCGTAGCGACACCGTTAACGCCAACGGTTCTCGCGATGTCAACGACAGCCAGGGTAAAGCCGGTGGCGCCGTTAAATTCCGCGTTTCCAAAACCGAGCTGAAAGTCGGCGACATGCAGCCAAGCACTTCCCCAGTGTTCGCTGTGGGCGGCTCCCGTATCCTGCCGCAAACTGCCAGCGGTATCCAACTGCAGAGCAGCGAGATCAAAGACCTTGACCTCGAGGCCGGTCACTTCTACTCGGGTAGCAGCCAGGACAAAAACGCCCGTGACGGCGACCTGTTTGCAAACTACGCCGGCGTTTCCGCCAACAAGATCGACTACTTCGGCGGCAAGTACGGTTTCACCGAAAACCTGAGCGCATCGCTGTACGGCGCCAAGCTGGAAGACATCTGGAACCAGTACTACGCCAACCTGAACTACACCATCCCGTTCACCGACTCCGAGTCGCTGAACCTGGACGGTAACATCTACAACACCAAAGACACTGGCGATGCCAAAGTCGGCGATATCAGCAACACCACGTTCTCCCTGGCGGCTGCTTTCTCGTTCCTGAAAGCACACACCATTACCCTGGGCTTCCAGAAGGTCAACGGTGACACTCCGTTCGACTACATCGGTATTGGCAAGAACAACCGCGGCGGTGACTCGATCTTCCTCGCCAACTCCATCCAGTACTCTGACTTCAACGCTCCGAACGAGAAGTCTGCCCAGGTTCGTTACGACCTGAAAATGGCCGAGTACGGCGTTCCAGGTCTGAGCTTCATGACCCGTTACGTTAAAGGTTGGGACATCGACGGCACCAACACTCCAGCCAACAGCGCTTACGCTGGTCTGTACGGTGCAGATGGCAAGCACAACGAAACCAACTTCGAAGCCAAGTACGTTGTTCAGACTGGCCCGGCAAAAGACCTGTCCTTCCGTATTCGTCAGGCATGGCACTTCGCTAACGCCGACCAAGGCGAAGGCGACGTGAAAGAGTTCCGTTTCATCGTCGACTACCCGCTGTCGGTTTTGTAATCGCATCCAGTTAGTTTGCGGTAACAAAACAAAAGGCCCATCTTCGGATGGGCCTTTTTGTTGGCTGTCGCTTGACTGCTTTAACGACCTGCCCCTTACAGAACATGCCTGACCAAAGAGTCAGACATTGTTCAAATGACCTGTCACTGCACCGCAGACTCCTGAACCACACGAATAACCCGCTGTGGAAATGGAATATCAATGCCGGCCTCTCTCAGGCGATCACGGGATAGTTCGTTGAACATGAACAACACATCCCAGTAATCGGCAGTCTTTACCCAGACACGAAGCGAAAGCGTGATCGAACTGTCACCCAGGGTAGAAACAACTGCCTGTGGTTCCGGATCTGTCAATACTCGCGGGTCCCTGGCCAATTCCAGTAAAACTTCACGGGCTTTCTGAAGGTCCGCTTCGTAATCAACGCCTACATCAAACACGACTTTACGAGTCGGCTGACGGTTTGTGTTAGTGATGATGCCATTCGACAGATTGCCGTTCGGCACGATGATGGTCTTGTTGTCACCAGTACGCAGTACGGTATGGAAAATCTGGATGCTGTCGACAGTACCGGCGATACCCTGAGCCTCGATCCAGTCGCCGATGCGAAACGGACGGAACAGCAAAATCAGCACGCCACCGGCGAAGTTCGCCAGGCTGCCCTGCAAGGCCAGGCCAATGGCCAGGCCTGCCGCACCAATCGCCGCCACAAACGAAGTGGTTTCCACACCGATCATCGAGGCCACGCTGACGACCAGCAAGATCTTGAGGATGATGTTCGCCAGACTGCTGATAAAACCTTGCAGCGCCAGGTCGGCATTACGTAATGCAATCAGGCCGCCGAGCTTTTTCGTGACCTTGTTGATCAGCCACCAGCCGATGGCCAGGGTGATGACCGCCAGCAGTACACGGCTGCCGTATTCCATGATCATCGGGATCCAGCTTTGGGATACCTTGACCAGATTGTCTACCTCGGCATTTAAGTCCATCTACATTCTCCTGTTTTCCGGCTACCCGGCATGCGTAAAAAAAGCGGCAGAAAGATCCAACCGCGACGGGCTCAATCGTTTCTGCCGTTGCTGGGGCCTCCGACGTCGCAAACGCCAGGAGGTTCCCGCTTTCAAGATCAGTCGCGGAAGTTGTTGAACTGCAGCGGCATGCCGAACTCCTTGGCCCGCAGCACTGCAATGGCTTCTTGCAGGTCATCACGCTTTTTGCCGGTGATGCGAACCTGCTCGCCCTGAATGGCCGCCTGGACCTTGAGCTTGGCGTCTTTGACATGAGCGACGATTTTCTTCGCCAGCTCCTTGTCGATGCCTTCCTTGAGGACGGCGTCCTGCTTCATCAGCTTGCCCGACGCGAACGCGTCCTTGACTTCAAGGCACTGCACGTCGATTTTGCGCTTGACCAGCGCCAGCTTGAGGATCTCAATCATCGCTTCAAGCTGGAAATCCGCTTCGGCGGTCAGGTTGACGGTCAGGTCTTTTTCCTTGAACTCGAAGCTGCCTTTGCCTTTCAGGTCATAACGACGATCGAGTTCCTTGACGGCGTTCTCGACCGCGTTGGTGACTTCGTGTTTGTCCAGTTCGGATACCACGTCGAACGACGGCATGTAATCTCTCCAAATATAAAGGCGCACCGATGGAGCACGCCTGGCTTGCGGTTAAAATCCGCGCTGATTATAACGGGTCTTTCCCATCATTCACTGTGAGCTGCCGATGCACGCCTTAAACAGAGCAAAAAGCTGATGTCCACCACCTGGCATGTATTGGGCGCCGGCAGCCTCGGCACATTATGGACGACACGTCTGGCACGGGCTGGCGTGCCGGTCAGGCTGATCCTGCGGGACACCGCGAGACTGCAGGCCTATGAGACTGCCGGTGGATTGACACTGGTGGAACACGGCGAGGCGCAACACTATGCCGTGCCCGCCGAGACAGCCGACAACCCGCAACCGATCCACCGCCTGCTGGTGGCGTGCAAAGCCTACGATACCGAAAGTGCGGTGGCTCGATTGGCGCCACGCCTGGCCCCAGGCGCCGAACTGATCCTGCTGCAAAATGGCCTGGGCAGTCAGGACGCGGTAGCCGCACAGGTTCCTCAGGCTCGCTGCATCTATGCCTCGAGCACAGAAGGTGCCTTCCGCGATGGCGATTGGCGCGTGGTGTTTGCCGGGCATGGCTTCACCTGGCTGGGGGATGCGAGCCATCCGGTGGCGCCGATCTGGCTCGATGACCTGAGCGCTGCCGGCATTCCCCACGAGTGGAGCACGGAGATTCTGACCAGGCTGTGGCGCAAACTCGCCCTCAACTGTGCGATCAATCCGCTGACGGTGCTGCACGATTGCCGCAACGGCGGTTTGCAGCAACATCAATGTGAGGTCGCCACCCTGTGCGGCGAACTGGCGGAGTTGCTTGAGCGTTGTGGTCAGCCGGCAGCCGCCGAAAACCTGCAGCAGGAAGTCGAACGAGTGATTCACGCCACCGCAGCCAACTACTCCTCGATGCATCAGGACGTCACGAGCCAGCGCCGCACGGAAATCAGCTACCTGCTCGGTTACGCCTGCAAAGTGGCCGGGCGTCATCAACTGAACCTGCCTCACCTCAATCAACTTGAGGCAAGGTTGATCGCTCGCCTGCAAAGCCTTGGATTGCCCAGCGACTGAGCAGCGGCTACGCTGGCCACTTGTTCCTTGTCTGCGATCAATCCGATGCCATTGCGCCAGCGCCTTGAAAACCTGCCCGTCGGCCAGAAACTGCTGGCCGCCCTGCTGGTACTGATGGTCACCGTCCTGCTGGTTGCCAACCTGACCTTTATCAGTGCCGCCTACTACATCTCCCAGGAAAGCATGGCGCCCCAGGCTCTGCAGACCATCGGCCGCCTGATATCCAACCCGAGCCTGGCCTCCGAAGCCCTGGCGTCACCGCAAAGCGCCGAGCGCCTGCTCAATGAACTCAACAGCTATTCGCCGTTGCGCGCGGCGGCCCTGTATGACGGAAAGGGTGAGCGATTGGCGCAATTGCAGCATGGCGACAACCTGGAACTGCCGAAGCGTTTCCGACATATCGAAG
Source organism: Pseudomonas sp. GW823-FHT06E10 (assembly GCF_058794995.1). Taxonomy (NCBI): domain Bacteria; kingdom Pseudomonadati; phylum Pseudomonadota; class Gammaproteobacteria; order Pseudomonadales; family Pseudomonadaceae; genus Pseudomonas; species Pseudomonas sp. GW823-FHT06E10. Next base: position 232,920 of record NZ_JBXAHJ010000002.1, read on the forward strand.
ACTGGCAGGCCACCGAGTTTCGTACCAACCAGGTCATCCCCCTGCCCCGCACCGGTGCGGCACCAGGGCACCTGCTGTTGGTGGCCACGAGCGAACTGCCAGTGGCGTTCTACACCGGGACCCTGACGGCCAGCCTGGGGATTCTGATCTTCAGCGTGCTGCTGTGGCTGATCATTGCCCGCCAGATCAAGCGCTTGATTACCCGGCCGATCCACCAACTCGAGGAGTTGTCCCGGCAGGTAACCCGAGAAGAAAACTATGCACTGCGTGCTTCGCGCGGAAACCACGATGAAATCGGCAGCCTCGCCGAGGCGTTCAATACCATGCTTTCGCGGATCGAGGCCAGGGAGCAGCAACTCAAGCGGGCCAGGGACGACTCCCAGGCAGCCTACGACCAGGCCCAGGGTCTGGCAGAGGAAACCCGCCACACCAACCGCAAACTGGAGCTCGAAGTCCAGGTGCGCAGCAAGATCGAGAAAAAGCTCACCGGTTTCCAGAACTACCTCAACAGCATCATCGACTCCATGCCGTCGGCGCTGATCGCACTCGACGAACAGCTCTACGTGACGCAATGGAACCAGGAGGCCAGTGCCCTGTCCGGCACGCGTCTCGATGAAGCCCTGAACCAGCCTATCTTCCTCGCCTTCGAACCGCTCAAGCCGTTCTTGCCGCAACTCAAGGAAACGGTCGAGCAGCATACGGTGGCCAAGATCGAACGTGTCACCTGGCTCAAGGACGATGAGCCCCGCCACTACGCCCTGACTTTCTACCCGCTGATGGGCGGTGCCGGGCGTGGCGTGGTAATCCGGATCGATGACATCACCCAGCGCCTGTCCCTGGAAGAGATGATGGTGCAGTCGGAGAAAATGCTTTCGGTGGGTGGTCTGGCCGCCGGCATGGCCCACGAGATCAACAACCCGCTGGGCGCGATCCTGCACAACGTGCAAAACATTCGCCGACGCCTGTCACCCGATTTGCCGAAGAACCTCGAAGTGGCTGAACAGGCCGGCATCGAACTGACGACGGTCAACCAGTACCTGCAAGTTCGCGAGGTGCCACAGTTGCTCGACGGCATCCAGCAGGCAGGTGCCCGGGCGGCGAAAATCGTCACCCACATGCTCAGCTTCAGTCGTCGCAGCACCCGCCAGATGGCCCCCTGCGACCTGCCCGCCCTGATCGACCAGGCGGTGGAGATCGCCGGTAACGATTTTGACCTGGCGATCGGCTTCGACTTCAAGGGCCAGGCCATCATTCGTCAGTTCGATCCCGCGTTGGGACCGGTCCCCGGCACCGCCAACGAACTGGAGCAAGTGCTGCTCAACCTGTTGAAAAACGCTGCGCAAGCCATCCACCAGCGCGAAGATGACAGCGAGCCTGGACGGATCATTCTGCGCACCAGGCTCAACCCGCCATGGGCGGAAATTCAGGTCGAGGACAACGGCATCGGCATGAGCGAAAGCGTGCGCAAACGGACCTTCGAACCATTCTTCACCACCAAGGAAATCGGCCAGGGCACCGGGCTTGGCCTGTCGGTGTCGTACTTCATCGTCACCAATAACCACAAAGGGCAGATGGAAGTGCAATCGACGCTTGGCCAAGGCACCTGCTTCACCTTGCGCCTGCCCCTGGCGAGCACGCCGCCTGTCTCGCAACAACTCAATCTGCTATCGAGGTAACCATGGGCTTTCGTTTGTCGAAGATTTACACCCGCACTGGCGACAAAGGCGAGACCGGGCTGGGCGATGGTCGTCGCGTGCCCAAGGATCACCCGCGGATCGAGGCCATTGGCGAAGTCGATACGCTGAACAGTCAGGTGGGCGTGTTGCTGGCCGGGTTGGCAGCGCAAACGGGTCAGTTTCCGGACTTGAACGAAGTGATCGAGGTATTGGCCCCCTGCCAGCATCGGTTATTTGATCTGGGTGGCGAGCTGGCGATGCCGGTGTATCAGGCGTTGAATGCAGCGGAAATCGAACGACTGGAAGCGGCGATCGATCTGTGGAATGAAGAGCTGGGGCCGCTGGAAAACTTCATCTTGCCCGGCGGCTCGACGCTGATTGCCCAGGCCCATGTCTGCCGCAGCCTGGCACGCAGCGCAGAACGGCGATGTCAGCAGCTCAACGCGATTGAACCGTTGGCCGGGGTTGGCCTGGCGTACATCAATCGGTTGTCGGATTTGTTGTTTGTGGTGGCGCGGCTGATTGCCAAGCGTCAGGGAGTGGCGGAGATACTTTGGCAGCCTGCGGCGAAGCCTGAGGTTTAATCGGCGCCTGTCAGGCCCTCATCGCGAGCGAGCTCGCTCCCACATTGGACTTGTGGCGTTCACAAAACCTGTGGGAGCGAGCTTGCTCGCGATGGCGTCAGAAGCTACAGCACAGAATCAAGCCTCAGGCCAAAAAGCCCGAATCCCCGCCACCCCCTGCGCACCCGCAGCCCAGGCTTTCTCGACCTCCGACGGACCTACACCACCGAGCAGGAACACCGGCTTGCTGAAGCCCTCGATCAGGCTCGATGCCTGCTCCCAACCCAACGGCTCGGCACCAGGGTGAGTCAGGGTCGGTTGAACCGGCGACAGGGTCACGAAATCCACCCCCATCTGTTCGGCCAGCGCCAACTCTTCAGCGTTATGGCAAGACGCCGCCAGCCAGCGCGATGCCGGTAGCGGTCGGCCAGCCGCTGCGTATTTGCGCAGTTGCGCCGCGGTAATGTGCCAACCGGCGGACGGGAAGTCGCCCAGCCATTCGAACGGCCCCTTGATCATCAATTGCGCCTTGCCGGCACACAACCCCACAGCATCCACTGCCAGGTCGCGGTATTTCGGGTCGTAGCCGTTCGGTGCACGCAACTGGATCAGCTTGACGCCGCCGGCAATGGCCTTCTGAATACCACGCAGCAACGCGGGGGTTTCCAGGTCTTCCGGGGTGATCAAGTACTGCTCGGGTAACCGTGCGGCCGCGACGATCGGCCGGTTGGCTTCAGGGAACTCATAATCCGACAGGTCGCGGGGTGTCACCCAGGCCAGCGGCTGTCCCTCGGCACCGTGGGGCTCGCCGCTAAACGCCGAGACTTCCCAGACATCCAGCAACACCTGCTTGTCCGGGTAATCGTGCCGGACCTTGATCAGCGGGCGCGCCGCGCCGACCACGATGCCCAGTTCCTCATGGAGTTCGCGGGCCAGTGCGGTTTCGACCGACTCGTCGGCCTCGACCTTGCCCCCGGGAAACTCCCACAGGCCACCCTGGTGCTGGGTATCGGCACGGCGGGCGATAAGGATCTTGCCGTTGTTATCACGGATAACGGCGGCAGCTACATGAACTCGTTTCACCGCTCGATTTCCTCCAGTCCGGCCTTCTGCCAGGCCTTGTACGCTGGCCATTGGTAGAGGGTTTCAACATAGGCTTCATCAGCCACGGACAGTTTCACCCGATAGGTGCGCAGGCGCACGGCGATGGGTGCAAAGAACACATCCGCCAGACTGATACGACCAAACAGGTACGGTCCGGTTTCTGTCGCGGCAGCACGGCACTCGGCCCACAGCGCCGACATGCGTTCGATGTCGGCCTGAACGTCAGCCGGAACCGGTGACAAAGGGGAGTCATGGCTCAGGTCAAACGGCATGTTGCCGCGCATGGCGAAAAAGCCACTGTGCATCTGCGCGCACGCCGAACGCGCCTGGGCGCGGGCGGCAGTGTCTTTGGGCCACAGGTTCGCGTCGGGAAACTGTTCTGCCAGGTATTCAGCAATCGCCAGGGAGTCGGCGATGGTTCCGTGTTCGGTTTTCAGCAGCGGGACCTTGCCGGTCGGAGAATGCTTGAGCAGACGCTCACGGGTGTCCGGCTGATTCAGCTTGATCAGTTCTTCGGTGTAGGAGGCGCCAGCCAGATCGAGGGCCAGAGCCCCGCGCAGGGACCAGGAGGAATGCAGTTTGTCGCCGATGATCAGGTGCAGGCTCATGTTCGGGACCTTTGGGATGAGGGAGACAGGCCAGTCTAGCTAGCGACTGACAGATCGCCATCGCGAGCAGGCTCGCTCCCACAGTGGTTCGAGGTGTACACAAATCCAATGTGGGAGCGAGCCTGCTCGCGATAGGGGCGACTCGATCTTACGTACGGTACTCGGCGTTGATCTTCACGTATTCGTGGGACAGGTCGGTAGTCCAGATGGTTTCGCTGCAATCGCCACGACCCAACTCGATACGGATGGTGATTTCTTCCTGCTGCATCACCGCCGCGCCCTGGTCTTCGGTGTAGGTCGCCGCGCGCGCGCCACGGCTGGCGATGCATACGTCGCCGAGGAACACGTCGATCTTGCTCACGTCCAGGTTCGGTACACCGGCACGGCCGACGGCGGCCAGGATGCGGCCCCAGTTCGGGTCGGAAGCGAAGAGCGCGGTCTTGATCAGCGGCGAGTGAGCCACGGTGTAACCGACGTCCAGGCATTCCTGGTGGTTGCCGCCACCATTGACTTCAACAGTGACGAATTTGGTCGCGCCTTCACCGTCACGAACGATGGCCTGGGCTACGTCCATGCACACTTCGAACACCGCTTGCTTGAGCTTGGCAAACAGTTCACCTTCGGCGAGGGTGATTTCCGGCAGCGCAGCCTGACCGGTGGCGATCAGCATGCAGCAGTCGTTGGTCGAGGTATCACCGTCGATGGTGATGCGGTTGAACGACTTGTTGGCGCCATCGAGCATCAGGTTTTGCAGCACGTCGCGGGAGACTTTGGCGTCGGTGGCGATGTAGCCGAGCATGGTCGCCATGTTCGGGCGAATCATGCCGGCGCCTTTGCTGATGCCGGTAACGGTGATGGTCACGCCGTCGTGCTGGAACTGACGACTGGCGCCCTTTGGCAGGGTGTCGGTGGTCATGATGCCCGTGGCGGCAGCTTCCCAGTTGTGGATCGACAGGTCATCGAGGGCCGCTTGCAGCGCGCCTTCGATTTTCTCGACCGGCAGCGGCTCGCCGATCACACCGGTGGAATACGGCAGCACCTGGCTGGCATCGACACCGGTCAACTCGGCCAGTTTCGCACAAGTGCGCTCGGCGGCGGCCAGGCCAGGTTCGCCCGTGCCGGCGTTGGCATTGCCGGTGTTGGTCAACAGGTAACGCACAGGGCCTTGTACGCGTTGCTTGGCCAGGATCACCGGTGCGGCGCAAAAGGCGTTCAAGGTGAACACGCCGGCAACCGTGGAGCCCTCAACACAGCGCATGACCACAACATCCTTGCGCCCCGGGCGCTTGATGCCAGCCGAGGCGATACCGAGTTCAAAACCGGCAACCGGGTGCAACGTTGGCAAAGGACCAAGACCAACAGCCATGAATGCGCTCCTTTATAAATGATGTCAGCACCGTTTCAGCAGAACGGTGGTTCGAATGGTAAAACGCCGCGACGGCAGAAGCCGGTCGCGGCGCGGGTATTTCAGCGATTGAAACGGGTTTTACTGAATCTGCCCGTGGCAATGCTTGAACTTCTTGCCCGAACCGCAGTAGCACAACTCGTTGCGACCCAGCTTCTGCTCGTTGCGAACCGGCGCGGCAGCGAGGGCAACGTCAATCTCTTCGCCCAACGCTTCCGGTTGCTCCAGGCCTGGAGCCTCTTCATGCAGGAACTGCATGCGAGCGGCCAATGCCTCGGCTTCCTGACGCAGGCGCTGCTCCTCTTCGATCGGGTCTTCGCGACGAACCTGAACGTGGGACAGCACACGGATCGAATCGCGCTTGATCGAATCCAGCAATTCGGAGAACAGGGTGAAGGACTCGCGCTTGTATTCCTGCTTCGGGTTCTTCTGGGCATAACCACGCAAGTGGATACCGTGACGCAGGTGATCCATGGTCGACAGGTGGTCTTTCCACAGGTCGTCCAGCACGCGCAGAACGATTTGCTTCTCGAAGGTGCGCAGCGCTTCGGCGCCCGCCTGGTCTTCTTTCTCGTTGTACGCCGCGATCAGTTCCTGCATCAGTTTCTCGCGCAGGGTTTCTTCGTACAGGTGGTCGTCTTCGTCGAGCCACTGCTGGATCGGCAGAGCCACACCGAAATCGCTCTGCAACGCGGCTTCCAGACCGGCCACGTCCCACTGCTCAGGCAGCGATTGTGGAGGAATGTGCGCGCTGACGGTGGCTTCGAGCACATCCTGACGGAAGTCAGCGATGGTCTCACCGATGTTGTCGGCGGCCAGCAACGTGTTACGCATGTGATAGATCACTTTACGCTGTTCGTTGTTGACGTCGTCGAACTCGAGCAGTTGCTTGCGAATGTCGAAGTTGCGGCCTTCAACCTTGCGCTGGGCCTTTTCGATAGCGTTGGTCACCATGCGGTGCTCGATCGCTTCGCCAGGCTGCATGCCCAGGGCCTTCATGAAGTTCTTCACCCGGTCAGAGGCGAAGATGCGCATCAGGCTGTCTTCCAGCGACAGGTAGAAACGGCTGGAACCGGCGTCGCCCTGACGACCGGCACGACCACGCAGCTGGTTGTCGATACGGCGCGATTCATGGCGCTCGGAGGCAATCACCTGCAAACCGCCCGATTCGAGCACTTGCTGGTGACGTTTCTGCCAGTCGGCCTTGATCTGGGCAATCTGCTCAGGGGTCGGGTTTTCCAGGGAAGCCACTTCCACTTCCCAGTTACCACCCAACAGGATGTCGGTACCACGACCGGCCATGTTGGTGGCGATGGTCAGCGCGCCCGGACGACCGGCCTGGGCAATGATCTCGGCTTCCTTTTCGTGGAACTTGGCGTTCAGGACCTTGTGTTCGATGCCTTCCTTCACGAGCAGGCTGGACATGTGCTCGGAGGTTTCGATGGTGGCGGTACCGACCAGGACCGGACGGCCCGCGGCCATGCTTTCCTTGATGTCGGCCACGATTGCCGCGTATTTCTCGTCGGCGGTCAGGAACACCAGGTCGTTGTAGTCCTTACGGGCCAGCGGCTTGTTCGGTGGAATCACCATGACCTGCAGGCCATAGATCTGGTGGAACTCGAACGCTTCGGTGTCGGCCGTACCGGTCATGCCGGACAGTTTGTTGTACAGACGGAAGTAGTTCTGGAAGGTGGTCGACGCCAACGTCTGGCTTTCGGCCTGGATGTTCAGGTTTTCCTTGGCTTCGATGGCCTGGTGCAGGCCTTCGGACAAGCGGCGGCCCGGCATGGTACGGCCGGTGTGCTCGTCGACCAGTACGACCTGACCGTCCTGCACGATGTATTCGACGTTGCGATGGAACAGCTTGTGCGCGCGCAGGCCGGCGTAAACGTGAGTCAGCAGGCTCAGGTTGTGGGCCGAGTACAGGCTCTCGCCTTCAGCCAGCAGGCCGATGCGGGTCAGCGTTTCTTCGACGTACTGGTGACCGGCTTCGTTGAGTTCGACCTGACGGGTCTTCTCGTCGACGGTGAAGTGACCGGCCTGGGTCACTTCGCCTTCGACTTCTTCAACGTGCAGCTTGAGCTGCGGGATCAGCTTGTTGACCTCGATGTACAGCTTGGAGCTGTCTTCGGCCTGACCGGAGATGATCAGCGGGGTACGGGCTTCGTCGATGAGGATGGAGTCGACTTCGTCGATCACGGCAAAATTGAGTTCGCGCTGGAATTTTTCTTCCATGCTGAACGCCATGTTGTCGCGCAGGTAATCGAAACCGAATTCGTTGTTGGTGCCGTAGGTGATGTCGGCGGCGTAGGCAGCGCGCTTTTCTTCCGGCGGCTGGAACGGCGTGACAACGCCGACCGTCAGGCCGAGGAATTCATACAGCGGGCGCATCCAGTTGGCGTCACGGCGGGCCAGGTAGTCGTTCACCGTCACAACGTGCACGCCGTTGCCGGACAGCGCGTTGAGGTAAACGCCCAGTGTTGCCACCAGGGTCTTGCCTTCACCGGTACGCATTTCCGCGATCATGCCTTCATGCAAGGTCATGCCGCCGATCAGCTGGACATCGAAGTGGCGCATGCCCATGACACGCTTGCCGGCTTCGCGGGCGACCGCAAAGGCTTCTGGCAGCAGTTTGTCGAGGGATTCCCCTTTGGCGATGCGGGCCTTGAACTCGCTTGTCTTGGCACGCAATTGATCGTCCGAAAGGGCCACCATTTGCTCTTCGAAGGCATTGACGAGTTGCACCGTCTTGAGCATGCGTTTGACTTCACGCTCGTTCTTGCTTCCAAAAAGTTTCTTTAACAAAGGCGCAAACATATCGGCAGGATCTTCCACACTAAAGGGATGGAGGGCGGCCCCGTGAGTCGCCCGTGCAGCCCTCATGGCCGCATGCGAACGAGCATTCTACCCGGAAACGATGGAGAGGAAAGTGGCGATATTCCACGATGCTGGCACAGCGTTTTGACGGGGCTCACTTAAAATAAGGGCGTTTTGCTCAACTTCAAGCCGTTCAAGGCAGAAGTTAGTTGTTGATTTAATGGGTAAAGCGCCCACAAAAGCAATGGGCGGGTGCACTCGGTGCTTTCTGCTACCATGGCGCCTCTGTTACTTCAGGTGTCTGATCATGGCATTTCGCCCACTTACGGCCAAAGTACCTGCCGTTCTACTACGCGAAGCCAAGCCGCTGAAGGCCATTCTCGGCCACGCTCAACGCCTGGGTCATCTGCAACGTTTGCTCGAAAGCCAATTGCAACCCGCCGCTCGCGAGCATTGCCACGTGGCTTCCTGGCGCGAAGGCAGTTTGTTGCTGATTGTCACCGACGGTCATTGGGCAACCCGCCTGCGTTACCAGCAAAAGCGTTTGCAGCGGCAATTACAGATGTTCGATGAGTTCGCCAATCTGACCCGGATCCTGTTCAAAGTTCAACCGCCGACCGTTCAGCAAGGTGCGGCCGGGCATACCATGGACTTGTCCAACGACGCGGCAGCGACCATCCAGGCCACGGCCGATGGGATCAGCGACCCGAATTTGCGGGCAGCGCTGGAGCGACTGGCGGCGCACGCCAAAACCAGAACCTGATACAAATCCAATGTGGGAGCGAGCTTGCTCGCGATGGCGGTGTGTCAGACGGCATATCCGTTGAATAGCAGACCGCTCCCACATTGATTGTGTTCGCTCAAGCTAGCGGCGTTTTTTGCTGCCTAGCAACGACCCCATCAACCCGCGCACCAACTGTCGGCCAATCTGGTTCGCCGCCTGTTGCATCGCCGATTTCAGTGCCTTCCCTGCCGCGGTGCCGAGGAACTCTCCCGCCTGTTCGGTGAAGCTCGGTTCTTGTTTACCCTGCTCCGCTTCGGGCTCAGGTGCCAGGCCCTTGCGTCCCATCAGCACCTCATAGGCCGAGTCACGGTCAATCGGCTTGTCATAACGCCCCTGCAACGGCGAACCGGCAATCAACGCTGTGCGTTCTGCACCGGTCAAAGGCCCGATCCGCGATTGCGGCGGTGCGACCAGAACCCGCCGGACCATTTCCGGCGTGCCTTTTTCCTGCAGGGTGCCGACCAGCGCCTCCCCGATCCCGAGCTCGGTCAGCACCGACAACGCATCAAACGCTGGGTTCGGCCGGAAACCCTCGGCCACCGCGCGCAGGGACTTCTGTTCCTTGGCGGTGAACGCACGCAGACCGTGCTGGATGCGCAAGCCCAACTGCGCCAGCACATCATCCGGCAGGTCACCCGGCGACTGGGTGACGAAATACACGCCCACGCCTTTCGAACGAATCAGCCTCACGACTTGCTCCAGACGGTCACGCAAGGCCTGGGGCGTACCGTTGAACAACAAGTGGGCCTCGTCGAAGAACAGCGCCAGCAATGGCTTGTCGGCATCGCCACGCTCAGGCAACTGTTCGAACAGCTCTGCCAGCAGCCACAGCAGGAACGTTGCGTAGACTTTCGGCGCTTCATGCACCAGGCGGCTGGCATCCAGCAAATGAATGCGACCGCGCCCGTCCGCCGTGGGCTGGAGGATGTCTTCGAGTTGCAGCGCCGGCTCTCCGAACAAGGCTTCGGCGCCCTGTTGCTCCAGGGTCGCCAGACGTCGCAGCAATGCCTGGCTGGAGCCGGTGGTCATCAATGCCGCATCGTCGCCCAGTAACTGGGGGTTGTCCCGCAGATGATTGAGCAATGCCTTCAGGTCCTTGAGATCGAGCAACAACAGGCCTTCGCGGTCCGCCACCTTGAACGCGGCGTACAGCGCCGACTGCTGGCTGTCGGTCAGCTCCAGCAGACTGCCCAGCAACAGCGGCCCCATTTCACTCAAGGTTGTGCGTAAAGGATGACCGGACTGACCGTGTATGTCCCACAACGTCACCGGATAAGCCTGAGGCTTGTGGTTGAGCCAGGGCATCCCGGCAATCCGCTCGGCGATCTTGCCCTGGGGATTGCCGGCGGCGCCGAGGCCGCACAGGTCACCCTTGATGTCCGCGGCGAACACCGCCACGCCGGCATCGCTGAAAGCTTCGGCCATTCGTTGCAAAGTGACAGTCTTGCCGGTGCCGGTCGCGCCCGCGATCAATCCGTGGCGGTTCGCCAGGCGCATGGCCTGGGCAGCCGGCTGCCCTTCTGGATCGGCGCCGATAACGAGTTGCAATGAGTCAGGCATTTGGTCACCCATGATTAATCTTTGGTCCTACACGGCCGATAGAGATAACGACAAAGCAGTCAGACACGATCTGGTCGGAAATTTCCCTAAGGAGAGTCGGAAAATTCACTTGCTTTCAACCTTGCCCGTCGTGCGTCCCTTTATAAAAGCACGCGCTGGACATTAAGACCTTAGCGGAACCCCAAGCCATGAACAAAAATCTGCGTTTCAGCCATAAAATCCTGCTTGCTGCCGCCCTCATTGTGATTGCCGCCTTCGCCTCCTTTACGCTGTACAACGACTACTTGCAGCGCAACGCCATCCGCCAAGACCTGGAAAATTATCTGCAGGAAATGGGCGCAGTGACCGCCAACAATATCCAGACCTGGTTGAACGGGCGCAGCCTGCTGATTGAAAACCTGTCACAAACTGTTGCGCTCAACCCCGATGCCGACAACGTTTCCAGCCTGCTTGTACAAAAAGCCGTGACCTCGACCTTCATGGGCGCCTACCTCGGCAGCAAGGATGGTTCTTTCATCATTCGCCCGGACAGCAAGATGCCCGATGGCTACGACCCGCGTGCACGTCCCTGGTACAAGAGCGCGCAAGGCAGCAGCGGTTCGGCATTGACCGAGCCTTATATTGATCTGGCCTCCGGCCAACTGGTGATTTCCATTGTCGACAGCGTTATCAAGGACGGCCAGAACATCGGCGTGGTCGGTGGCGACCTGAGTTTGCAGGTGATCGCCGACAGCCTTGGCAAGCTGGATTTCGACGGCATGGGTTATGCGTTCCTGGTCAGCTCCGACGGCAAGATCCTGGTACATCCCGACAAAGCGCTGGCGATGAAGACGCTCAAGGATGTCTACCCGCAAGACACGCCGGCCATCAGCAGCGCCATGAGCGAAATCCTGGTCGACGGCAAAACCCGCATCGTGACCTTCACCCCGATCAAAGGCTTGTCATCGGTCAACTGGTACATCGGTCTGTCGGTCGATAAGGAAAAAGCCTACTCGATGCTCAGCGAATTCCGCACCTCGGCTGTGGTTGCGACCATCATCGCCGTGGCCATCATCATCGCCCTGCTCGGCATGCTGATTCGCATCCTGACCCAGCCGTTGCACGTCATGACCCGCGCCATGGCCGACATCGCCGACGGCGAAGGCGACCTGACCAAGCGCCTGACCATCCAGAACAATGACGAATTCGGCACTCTGGGCACCGCGTTCAACCGTTTCGTCGAGCGCATTCACGGCTCGATCCGCGAAGTGTCTTCGGCCACCGGGCAAGTCAACGAAGTAGCATTGCGCGTAGTGGCCGCTTCCAATTCGTCGATGTTCAACTCCGACCAGCAAGCCTCGCGCACCAGCAGCGTCGCGGCCGCAATCAACCAGCTCGGCGCCGCCGCCCAGGAAATTGCCCGTAACGCCGCTCAGGCTTCGAGCCAGGCCAGCGATGCCCGCAGCCTGGCCGAAGACGGCCAGCAAGTGGTGGACCGCAGTATCGTGGCGATGAATCAATTGTCGAGCATGCTCTGTGCGTCGAGTTCCAACATCGAATCGCTGAACAGTAAAACGGTGAACATCGGGCAGATTCTCGAAGTGATCACCAGCATTTCCCAGCAAACCAACTTGCTGGCGCTCAACGCCGCCATTGAAGCCGCCCGCGCCGGTGAAGCCGGTCGTGGATTTGCCGTGGTGGCGGACGAAGTGCGCAACCTGGCACATCGCACGCAAGAATCGGCGCAACAGGTGCAAACCATGATCGAGGAGCTGCAGGTCGGCGCCCGGGAATCGGTCAGCACCATGAGCGACAGTCAGCGCCACAGCCAGGACAGCGTGGAAATCGCCAACCTTGCGGGTGAGCGCCTGAACAGCGTGACGCTGCGTATCGGTGAAATCGACGGCATGAACCAGTCGGTGGCCACCGCGACCGAAGAACAGACCGCCGTAGTGGAGTCGATCAACGTCGACATCACCGAAATCAACACGCTGAACCAGGAAGGTGTGGAAAACCTGCAATCGACATTGCGCGCGTGTTCGGACCTTGAGCAGCAGGCGGCGCGATTGAAGCAGTTGGTAGGTAGCTTCAGGATCTAAGGCAACCTCACCGGCCTCATCGCGAGCAAGCTCGCTCCCACAGTAGATCTATAGTGCGACAAAGATTCCTGTGGGAGAACAGACCGCCGTAGTGGAGTCGATCAACGTCGACATCACCGAAATCAACACGCTGAACCAGGAAGGTGTGGAAAACC